>JAADGZ010000250.1 GCA_013152045.1 Gammaproteobacteria bacterium | reverse complement strand
CAATTTCTGCATCACTCAGAGCCAATATTTGCGCCGCCAGATACGCGGCGTTTTTCGCACCGGCTTTGCCGATGGCAACCGTAGCGACAGGAATACCACCCGGCATCTGCACCGTCGATAGCAACGCATCCATGCCGTTCAGCGGCCCGCCATCCATCGGAATACCGATCACCGGTTTCAGGGTGTGTGCCGCCACCGTACCGGCAAGATGGGCGGCCAGCCCGGCGGCGGCCATAAACACCTGGCAACCGCGCGCTTCTGCATCTTCGATATACATCACCGTATCTTCCGGGGTGCGATGGGCCGAGGTAATTTTGATTTCATGGGCAATGCCCAACTTGTTCAGCACTTCAATGCCGACCTGAACCACTGGCAGATCCGAATCCGATCCCATTAATATAGCAACAAAGTTTTTATGTTCTGACATAGCGTTTAATCTTGCAAAGGTTAATTAGTGATGTAGGTTGGGTTGAATAAAATGAAGCCCAACATTATTTGTTTTTCCGTTACTGATCAAAAAAACGAATAAACTGCCCCGCAGCAAACTGCGGGGTCTTAATTGATGGGTTTCGCTTCGCTCTACCCATCCTACCGTTTTTCGCTGCAAGCAGTGGGTAATTGATCCCAACGGAGATTAAAATATTTTTTCACTCGTCGTCTGTTTCCACTTTCTCGCTAAAGCCGCACTCTTTCTGCGGACAGACTTTTTCCGTGCCTCGGCGTTTGGTGGTTTTCAGTGTCAACATGGGCCAGCCACAGTCGGGACAGGTTTCTTTCAGCGGTTCATTCCAGACTGCGTATTTGCAATCTGGATAACGTCCGCAAGAGTAGAAAATTTTACCGTTGCGCGACTTGCGCCGGAACATGCTGCCCTGCTTACATTCAGGACACTCCACTTCCATGTCCTGCGGTTTTTCCAAGGGCTCGATATGCTTGCAATCAGGGTAACTGCTACAGCCGATGAATTTGCCGTAGCGACCGTGACGGATAATCAGATCGGAACCACAGTCCGGACATTTGCGATCTTCGATGACTTCCGGTTCGCTGTTGGCATCTTCATTCAGGTTGCGGGTGTAATCGCATTCAGGGTAGGCATCACAACCGATGAAACGTCCCCGACGCCCCAGCCGAATCGACAGGGGTCCATCACACTTGGGGCACTTCTCGTCAATGGCTTCGTGGGTAACGTCCTTGCGATCCACGTTCTTGTCTTTGTCGTCTACCAACTTCTTGAAGGGTTCCCAAAATTTCTTCATCAACGGCACCCACTTCTTTTCGCCGCGTGAAATGGCATCCAGATCATCTTCGAGATGGGCGGTAAAATCGTAATCCACGTACTGGGTGAAATGTTCGGTCAGGAACTTGTTGACGATGCGCCCCACGTCGGTGGGAATAAAACGCTTCTTGTCCATTTCCACATATTCGCGCGATTGCAGGGTGGAGATGATCGAGGCATAGGTCGAGGGCCGACCAATGCCATATTCTTCCAGCGTCTTTACCAGGCTGGCCTCAGAAAAACGCGGTGGCGGCTCGGTAAAATGCTGTTCTGGCAGAATATTCAATAGATCGACTTCGTCACCTTCCTCCATCGGCGGTAACAGACGATCTTTGTCATCAGCCGGGGTCTTGCTGTCATCGACACTTTCCAGGTAAACCGCCATGAAACCCGGCTCCACCAGCACCGATCCGTTGGCGCGGAAAAGATGCGTGGTATCTTCGCCGGCGGCGAGATCCACCGCCACCGTATCCATCGTCGCATGAATCATCTGACAGGCAATGGTGCGTTTCCAGACCAGCTCATACAAGCGGAACTGATCCTTGCTCAGGTATTTTTTAATCTCCGCCGGCTCATGATTAACTGAAGTTGGACGAATCGCTTCATGCGCTTCCTGTGCATTCTTGGCCTTGGTTTTGTATATCCGCGTGCTCGATGGCAGGTTTTTCTTGCCAAAGCGTTTTTCGATATAGTCGCGAATCTCGGTCAGTGCTTCATCGGCCAGGTTGACTGAATCGGTTCGCATATAGGTGATCAGACCCACGGTTTCACCGCCCAGATCCGTACCTTCATATAACTGCTGCGCAACGCTCATGGTTTTTCGGGTGGTAAAGCCCAGTTTGCGCGCCGCTTCCTGTGTTGCAGGGTGGAGGTCGTAAAGGGCGCTGCCGGGTTGCGCTTGCGCTTTTTCTTCTCAACCTTGCTGACTCGCAGTTTGCCGTTGGCCGCCAGCGCCAGCGTTTGCTCGGCCTTCTTGGCTTTGGCTTCGGTATTGATGGAAAACTGACTCAGTTTTTTGCCATCCAGGTGGGTCAACTTGGCGCCCAGCGTCTGCTTGCTTTGTTTAAGCCCAGCTTCCAGTTCCGCCTCGACACTCCAGTATTCCCTGGGCTTGAATTTCTCGATCTCTATCTCGCGCTCGACGATCAGGCGCAAAGCTGGACTCTGCACCCGTCCGGCGGACAGGCCGCGGCGGATCTTTTTCCAGAGCAGGGGCGATAGGTTGAAGCCCACTAGATAATCCAGCGCCCGTCGTGCCAACTGGGCATTGATCAGATCCTGTGACAGTTCCCGCGGCTTGGCCACGGCATCGTTGACCGCCCGTTTGGTAATTTCGTGAAAGGCGACCCGACCAACCTGCTTACCTTCCAGCAAGCCCTGATTGTTGAGTATTTCATACAGATGCCAGGAAATGGCTTCGCCCTCGCGATCCGGATCAGTCGCCAGATACAGATTGTCCACCTTTTTCAAGGCTCGCACGATAGCATCCACATGCTTCTGATTGCGCTCGATAATCTGATATTTCATAGCGAAATTATCCGCCGGATCCACGGCCCCCTCTTTGGGCAACAAATCGCGCACATGACCATAGGAAGCGAGGACCTCAAAGCCCTTGCCCAGGTATTTTTTAATCGTCTTGGCTTTTGCCGGAGACTCTACGATAACCAGACTCTTTGCCATTTTTTTCCATAACCAAATAAATTACTTCGCTGCGAACAGACGAAGTATTAAATTGTAGACTGGGTAGAGCGAAGCGAAACCCAACAAATGAGCGTGCCGATGGGCTTCGCTCTGCCCATCCTACCGTTTTTTATTGCCAACAGCGGGAAATTAAACCCGCAGCGATAAAAAGCAAATGCCCGCAAAAGCGGGCATGGTTGATTCAAATATATTTATATCCTAGTGAACAATGCCGGGAGCTTCCTCAAATACCAGATCTTCCATCCAGGCAAACGCCGCTTCGCGACCTGGCTGGTTGAACAAGACCATCAGCGTAACCCACTTCAGCTGTTCGATGTCGATTTCGTCTTCATCCAGCGCCATCACCCGATCGATGACCATTTCCCGGGTATGATGATCGAGCACACCCGCTTGCTCCAGAAACATCAGAAACCCGCGCGCATCCAGGTCTACTTTTTCAATTTCCTCATCCGTATAAACACGCAGCGAATTGGTATTAACCAACAACAGTTTTTCGGGGAAATCCTGCAGCGCAACCAAGCCTTCCAGCCATTCAAAGGCCTTGCTAATTTCTATACTCTGAAACCCGGCTTCCTGTAATTCGACCCGCAGGGATTCTTCATCTGTATCAAACTCGATATCGTCACTCATGTAATTCTCAAACAGGTACATCAATACGTCGAGCACGTTTTCTTTCATGGCTTTTTCCTCAGCGGATCAAACAATAGCGTCCACCTGACATTGTTGCAACATAACCTTGCAATTCCAGTACCAAGAGCATGGAGCAAACCGCGTCCACAGTCAATCCACTTCTTTCGACGACTTTGTCCACCGAGGTGGGCTCATAGCCCACATTTTCTAGGACTTTACAGTAATCTCCGTCCAGTTCAAACTCTGTGACAAGATTATCATCCGGGGGTTCCAATGCCCCCTGGGCAACAAAATCCGGCAACTCTACGATAATATCCTGCACCGACTCCACCAGCTTTGCTCCTTCGCGAATTAGGGTGTTACAGCCCTTTGCCTGGGAATTGCGGATCGATCCCGGCACCGCGAATACTTCACGTCCCTGTTCCAGCGCCAGCCTCGCGGTGATCAGCGAGCCACTGCGCAACGCCGCTTCCACCACCAGCACCCCCTGTGCAAGGCCGCTGATAATGCGATTGCGGCGCGGAAAATTGCCCGGCCGAGGCGGGCTGCCCAGGGGAAACTCAGAAATTAGCAGGCCATTTTCGGCAATCTCGTGCGCCAGTTCACGGTGCCGGGCAGGATAAACCCGATCCAGCCCGGTGCCGGTCACGGCAATACTCCGGCCGCCAACCGAAACGGCCCCCTGATGGGCGGCGGCATCGATACCGTGCGCCAGGCCACTGGTCACCACCAGCCCCAGAGCCGCCAGCTGGGCACCGAATTCATGCGCAGTTTCCCGTCCCATCGGCGTGGGCGTGCGGCTACCGACGATGGCAATCTGCTGACAACGGAGCACTTCGGGATCACCAAAAAGATAAAGTAGCGGCGGGGGATCGGTGATCTGACGCAACAGGGTAGGGTACGCCGCATCACTCAACACGCAGATCTGCGCCCGCGCCTGTTCCTGCCAACGTAAATCGATTTCTACGCTCGCCCAGTCCGGCGCAGAAAGACTCTCGACCTGGCGGCTGTTCAGCCCACAGGCTGCCAGCTCGCTGGCGGAAGCGGCAAAAATCTCTATCGCTGAGGGATAATATTCAAGTAGGCGCTGGATGCTGCGCGGCCCCAGATGTGGCGCACGATTAAGCGCCAGCCAGGCAGAGAGACCATTCTCTGTTTCAGTCATGGGCCTGACTCCATTGTCTCCCTGCTATTGTACCCCTGAGCATAAACAGGCTTCGGCTTTGCGCAGCGAAAAGCGCGCTCAGCCGAATCCGGATTTGAATCAGGGATTCGTCACCCGATCATAAATATGCAGGGGCCGTTGCGCTTCCATCACCAGGGCATAACTCATTTTTTCATACACCTGGAAAACCATCAGGATACCGGCGCGTTCATCGGGTAATTCCACCTTGTCCCAGCTCCAATTTTTACCCGGATCACGCACCTCTTCACCACGCTGGTAAATTGCCAGCACATGACCAGGTTCGATACCTTCCCGTTCACCCAGGTTGAGTA
>JAADGZ010000271.1 GCA_013152045.1 Gammaproteobacteria bacterium | reverse complement strand
CATGGCTTGGAGCGCCGCGAGTGCCCTACCACCCTGCTCACAACAGCCCTTACAGACGCGGGCAACAACCATTGCTTGTGGTACCGTTGAGCGCACTCGGCTTACCCCTGATCTCCGGCGTGCTCTACACATTTGGTTTGCACGCCACCCGTTTCCTTTTCCACTTATTGCTCAATCAGGCGCGGCGCACGCCGGGCCAGGTGCTTGTCTACCTTTTTCATTCGTACGAGTTTACAAACGTGTTGCCGGGTCGCACCGATGCACGACCATTACATCAAAGGCTTTACCGCCGACACGCAGGTTCTCGCTACGATCTGCATCGGCGCTTCGTCGACGAAATGCTTGCGGTGCCCGATGTCGTTGCCACATTGCCCTCTTCCCTAGCCCAACACTACGAGTACGGTAGCAAACCATGAAGGCATCAATATATAAGACGCTCACCAAGAGCCTTGCTCGAACGTTGCGTACGCCGCCGTACCTCATTCTCTTTCTCAGCAATAATTGCTGGATGAAGTGCCGGCACTGCTGGTTCAGCGACGAGTGGAAGGAGACATGGCTCAAGCAGCCTACCCTGACCTACGACGAACTCTCGCAGATGGCGGATTCGATACGCCGAATTGTCTTCCTTAGCCTGACCGGCGGCGAGGCCTTTGCCCGCAAAGATGTAGTCGATATCACGGAAATGTTCGCGCGAAAGACGAAGCTCTACCGATATCAGATTCCCACATCCGGATACAAACCCGATCTGATCCTCTCCAAGGCGGAGAAGATGCTCCGCATCAACCGAGATATCCCCTTCCGTGTGGACGTATCACTCGATGGGACCAAAGCCGTTCACGAGAGCATAAGGCGCATCCCCCATGGATACGAAAGAGCACTGGAAACCATCCGCGAGCTGAATCGCCTCAAGCGTTACTATAAGCACTTCGACGTTGGCGTGATCACGACGATTTCGAGCTTCAACCAGCACGAGATCCCACAAATCGCAAACGTCGTGCATTCAGTGAATCCTGGCGGTGAGTGGATGGTCAACATCATCCGGGGTGAGGTTCGTGACCCCAGCTCCAATGATGTGAGGTCGGACAGTTACATCGAAGCATATCAGCTGATCCGCCAGCGGGTAGAGGCAGGCTCGTACAAAGGTCACGGCGGACATGGAACGGCCAAGTGGCTTAGCGCAAAAAACGCCGCCCGTCGGGAGATCATCATCCGTACGCTGCAGGGGACCTGCAGCGGAGGCGGCTGCGCGGCCGGCTCGCTGGGCGGAGTAATCTATGCAGATGGCGAGGTCAAGGCTTGCGAGATGCTGAACGACTCACTGGGCAACCTGCGGGACTTCAACTTTGACCTGGGCACGTTGTGGAACGCGTCAGCTGCGGACTCCGTGCGGGCATGGATCCAGGATACCCGTTGTCACTGCACTCAGGAATGCTTTCTCTCGGTGAGCATGCTAATCCAGCCGCAGCACTGGCCCAGTATCGTCCGCGAACGGCTGCGCCTGGCGCAACGCCATCCCGGGTCCAAAGCCATGGAGCAGGCACCATGAACGACACTTCACCGAAGCAGCTGAACTTCGCCGGGGTACAGATGACTTCCGGCGTTTTCCCCGGCGCGGCCGACTGGATCGTTGACCACGCGAAGCGCGACGACCGTACCACGATCATTGGTCACATGAACGTGCATAACTACTACCTTGCGCGTCACGATGAGTCCACCTTGGCAGCTCTGAATCGTCACTATGAGCTGGTATTCGACGGTATTGGGATGAAAATCGGGGCGGCGCTGCTGGGAGAAGGATGGCTCCACGACCTGAACGGTACCGATCTTGTCCCGCTGGTGCTTGAGCGATTGGCACACACACAGTTGAGCGTGTTCCTGCTTGGCGGAAGCGAAGAAGTTAGCAGACAAGCTGCGGCCAGATGTCGACGTGACTTTCCAGGTCTGAAGATTGCCGGCTGGCATCATGGTTACTTCACCCAGAGCGAGCAGCAGGCTATTGCAGTCAGGATTCGTAACAGCCGGGCGCGCGTGCTGATTGTCGCGCTGGGCTCGGGCATGCACGCCAGCTTTCTGCTCAGATACCGTGATCAGTTTGGAGTATCGCTTGTGTGGAATGCCGGAGGTCTGTTTGATTTTCTATCCGGCAGCAAGCCCCGTGCACCCGCCCTGTTGCGTCGCGCGCGGCTGGAATGGCTGTTTCGGATGTTGTTCGAGCCAAGACGGATGGCGCACCGCAATCTCGTGGAGGTGCCTTGGTTCGCGGGACATATTCTCCGGCATCGCATATCAGGCAATTTGGATCTGAGTGGTCACTCGACCAAGAAATGACCACCTTTCAACATCTGCACTTCAAGCTTTTTAGGTGTTGCATCGCTTTCGGGAAGTACTGGCGATCAGACCGTTGGTGTTTTCGTTCAATCCACGTTCCCAGGAGGCGTAAGGATGCGCAAAGCAGATGCGGGCATCTGATGGTGTGAACCCGCGCCTTGTGCGGTGCGAGAGGCCTTGCCTAACGGCTTTCCTCACCCGTACAGCCGCCTTATGACGGACGGCTCGGATAACGGTGTACTTCGCTTTTCGCTCAACCAGTGTTACCAGCGCACCACGATGTGCCTTTGCCGATCACAGTATCGCCCTCCCAAGTCACCGATCGCCGCTTGGCTTCGACAATAGCGGGGCGCTCATCAATCTAGACCTGGTTAGGACTCCATTCCTGACGGAGCAGAACCTCGACGTACTGCCAAACCTCACTGACAATAACTCTGTAGCATTCCACAGATAGCCGACACAGACACGTCAAACCTTAGGCGACCTACTGCCTGCTGGGGCGCACCAGCCTCAACCGCTGGCGGCGATTCAAACCAGCGTTCTAGCACTGCAGTAAAGTTTTGCTGGTTATTAGGATCAAATGGTTCACCAACACCAGTATCAATAACCAGCTCCTCGGTTACCCCGGCATGAATGGATGAAATGACCGGCGCGCAAGCCATAGCCTCATTGACCACCAAACCCCATACATCCGTCAGCGAGGGTAAGACCATGAAATCAGCCGCCCGGTAGTACACTGCCAGCTCCTCCGGCGACTTGGGACCCACCATAAAAAAATTATCGATCTCAAGTTCCCGCGCTTGCTCAGCCAGGTGCTCTTTCTCTGACCCATCACCAACCAGCACCAGGCTATGTGCTTTCTTTATATGAGAAGGCAAAGCACCAAAGGCCGCCAGCATCTCTTTGAAACCCTTACGTGGCAGCAGTCGACCGACAGCCAGACAGACTCGCCCTCTTGTCCCCAACTTTTTAAGCAGGGCCTCGGGGTCACCGGCAGCGGCACGAGTAGCCCACTCCACATTATTAACCGCCTGCGCGCAGTAAGTGATACGCGCCTCAGGGACACCTCGCTCGACAAGATAATTAAAAGCCGACTTTCCCCATGCAAGAAAACCATCGGCACGCGCTAGAAGAAAGCGACGCAGGCGCTTCTGCAACCCACCCACCATGACATCATGCCCAAGGGTTTCTTCCGTCCAAATCAACAGCGGCACCCTAAGCAACCTCGCGACCAGCAAGGCAACCAACGAACGAACGCCCATATCACCCGAGATAATGACCCCCGGACGGAATCCTATCAAATCGAAGGGCAGGCCAAGCGGCAACGGAACCCGCTCTTTCTGGACCACTCCTGAATAGGTCTGTGTTCCCCTGCGAATATTGAGAGTCCTTGACTGGCGTAAATCCAGTACTTCCCTGGCAAGTGGATCAGAAAGATCCAACGATATGGAAACAAAAAAGCGCAGTTGAAAACGCGGGTCACTGGCGACCTTTGAGAAAACAGGGGTTCGATAGCGTGGAACAATGTTCGTCAGGACCGCAATACGCAGAGGTGCATCCATTTTTCTAGTCATCTTCATACTTCCCGGAATCTGGGTGCAAAAGTCACCCGTCTTACCACGATCAATCACCTGCCAAGCCGTGTTATGTATACGCCCAACAGCAGGAACTCTGCTACGACCGTTGTCGGATGACCCTAAGACCACATGGTGAGTATAATACTCACCATGTGGAAGGTCGGCAACGTATCGTATCGGTCACATTAGTGACAGATGGTAACCCAACATTATTAGACTACCATGAAAATAATTACTTTACAGAGCCGACGACCTTATTTAGAGTCCCAGGCAATAGATTGTTTGGGCCATAACTACGGGACTTTATACTGTCATACACTCAGTGACGAGAAACCGAACTTCAAACGACTTAGGAAAGAGGCCGGCATTAAAATAAGGCTTTCCACTGGTCAGAAAAGCGGATTTTTTGTGGATTTTCCCTGTGAAGTAAAAGCTGTAAGATATTTTCAGAAGGAATAATGATCAGTGACATTGCCGGATAAATCTTTTGAAAATGCAGATAAACTCAAAATCCTCCACGTGATATCACACTATGAACTTGGGGGAGCAGAGAAATGCACCTTTGAACTTTCCCGCCTTTTTGATGGCCGCGTAGAGATGGGCGTGGCTGCAGTTTTAGGTAATGACAGTAGTGAAGTAGGGCAAAGCCTGACTCAGACAGCCAGAGAAAATGGCATCACTATATTCAACGGAGTTGGATTGCCGTGGAAATTTGGCGGCTTTTTGGCTACCGCTTTTAGATTGCGCCGTATCGTACGAGACTTTCGACCCGACATTGTTCATCTCAACACAGAACTTCCCGAGTTTGCTTACGTCTTATGTTTATCCATTGACACATCACTAAAGCGTATTCCCGTTATACGCACCATTCATAATACCGTCCTCTGGTCACGCTGGGAACGTTTGGGCATGTGGTGTGAGAAAAAGCTTGATGATACGCCTGTTATTTATGTAAGCGATGTCGTTCGAGATTGTTTCCAAAAATGGAGAAACGCATGCGGACTGAAACCAGTCACTAGCGGTTTAACTATATATAATCCGATCACCGTCCCATTATATCGTGAGCACCTGATCAACTTACGCATCCAACAGAAAGAAATTCGATTATTGTTTGCCGGTCGTTTTGAGTTTCAGAAGGGGTGTGATCTGTTACCTGAAATCATG
>JAADGZ010000216.1 GCA_013152045.1 Gammaproteobacteria bacterium | reverse complement strand
CATAATGCCTGACATGAGAGCGGAAACATGCGACGGTGCCGCAGGATGCGCCTCGGGCAGCCAGGCATGCATCGGTACCAGACCCGCTTTCATACCGAAACCGACAAAACCCAGACCAAAGGCAACACTGGCCCATAGCGGTGATAGATGGGTCGCACGCATGGCATCGAAAGAAAAATCATTGCCAAAACCGGCCAGAACACCGTAACCAAGTAAAATCGAGAGCGCACCGATTTGCGCCATCAACAAATAGATGAATGCAGCGCGCCGATTGGCCGCCTGCTCATGTTGGAAAGCCACCAGAAAATAGGAGCTCAGTGACATCAGCTCCCAGGACACCATAAATAGGAAGGCATCGTCAGCCAGCACCACCAGCAACATACCCATTACGAACAGGCCGGTAAAGGCTCCCAGCACCAACAGAGAGTCCTGACCATGTTCAAAATCCCGCACATAGCCGGGGCCATACATCGCCACCGCGATCACCACCAGACCGATGATCAGCATAAAGAAACCGGCCAGGGCATCGAGCCGGATATGCCAGGGTAGCCACGGCAGGCCTAATGGTAATTCGGCCACCGCTGCCGCAGGCGCAGACAAGGCCGCCAGCCCCGCCGCCACGGCGGCGGCACCGGCGATACCGAGCAAAACGAACATCAGGATTTTAAAACCGGAAAACTTGCCGGTACCCAGAGCGGATAAAGCTGAAGCCAGTGCCATCAATACCGCCACACAGGCAAATAACAATGACAGGGGAAGATTGTAGATCACGCTGGCGGCCTCATTGACACTCCTTTAAATCAGAAAATCAACGCTGGCGCAAACATTAACATCACCGATCAGAAGAATGTATATCCCAACCTGGCAACAGTAATTATCTGATCTGTGTATTCACTCCGGAGAGGCTTTTTACCGGTCGAGGGAGCTTTTTATTGTATGGGATCATTCCGACTGAGCATGCTTGCGCAGCTGATTAGTCCAGTAACGAACCTGCAGTGGATCCTTTTTTAGACCCAGCTTGCCGAATTTGTAGGCGTGTTGCAAGGCCCGCATTGCCAGGCGATTACCATTATGCGCCGCCCGGTTAAGCCAGTAAAAGGCCTGTTTTTCATTTTTTTTGACCGCCCAGGCACCCGTTTTGTAACGTATTCCCAGTTCATACTGGGTTACCGGATCGCCCCGCTCAGCCTTGTCGATGAGAACCCCGGCAGACTGCTGATGCACCATCGTCGTATATTTGAGCAGCGTGTTGATCACGGACACCGGATCGACAATCTCGCTATCGCCATTCGCGGCTGCACGGCCCAGCCAACCGCGAGCTAGATCCTGATTCTGCGCAACCCGGTAGCCTTCGTGATACATCCGGGCAATCAAAGCTTGCGCATCCTTACTCCCATGCTCAGAAGCCAGGCGCAGCCAATGCATGGCCTGTTCGGGATCCTTGCCAAGTCCAAAACCATTAAAATAAGCCTTGCCAAGTAAATATTCCCCCTGAACATTGCCGTCCAGCGCCGCATCCCGCCACCATTTTACCGCCTGCACAGGATCCTGGGACACACCCTGTCCCTTTGCATAACAGGTTCCCTGCACCATTTCTGCATAGGGATTTTTGGCTAATGCTGAACGCTGCAACCACTTTTCAGCCCGCTGGTAATCAGGTTTGATACCATAGCGACCTTCCTGACAAGCTAGCCCGTACAGCAACTGCGCCGCGCTGTCGCCCTCACGGGCCTGATGCGCAATCATATAGAGTTCAAGTTGATTGGCATCCATCGCCCTGACAAGACCGAACGATCCCATCCAGAACAGCGCGATAGACAGAAAAATGTTTAGTGCCTTAGAAATAATTTTCTGCGCATTTTGCAGAAAATTTTTCGTGAAGGTACTTATCTTGTGGTTTATCCAGGTTAGGTTACGAATACTCATGTTAATTTCTTCTCCACCCGTGCCAAATACTTTGGCAGCTGTTTTTGAATTTGCTCACATGCTGTCTGCACAGTGGAATATATGCTCCAGGCCGACTCCCTCGATTAGCCCAATCCCTGACATGATATGGCCAAGACTTAAGATGTTACACCACCTCCATGTGATGAGTTGAGCTTTTTTAGATCTATGACGGATTAGAAATTACCCGCTCAACTTGCCAACAACTTTGTATCCGGCGTTTCTTCATGCTGTTCTATCCTTCCGCATTCAATGAAGATACGCGAGCTGCACGTTTCGCAGACAGACTTATCAAGCTTCTGATAAATCGCATGGATTGCCGAGGACTTACCCTGATAGACGTTATTTGGATTAATCTTGTCAAAAGCGTGGTTTGCTTCGAGAGAATCCCACAAACCTTTCTTAACGTTAATCAGATAAAGATCGCCACCACGAGCTCGTCGCTTCGCCGCTTCATCAGCCAGTACATCGGCCGCCGCCAGGTCAACAAAACTGATCCCCTGGGCCACTATCGCCAGGTGTTTCTGTTCGGGATGCTCCTGTTCAAGTTTGGCCAGTTTCTCCCGCAGATAAGCTACGGAACCGAAAAACAAGGAACCATCGATGCGCATAATATGTAACTGTGGGCATTCAATCGCATGTCCCGCACCGTCTGAAAATTTACGATTAGGCAAAGCAGGATCCGGTACCCGTGTCAGTATCCGTGGCTGAGATGCACGCATCAGATAGAGTATCAAGGACAGCAGAATGCCAATAAGAATGGCAAACTCCAGATCTAGCAGCAAGGTGGCAACAAAGGTAATCATAAAAATAGCGCGTTCAGAATGATTAGACTTGAGAATATGCCGAATATTCGGAAAATCAATCAGGCCCCAGGCTACATAGAAAAGAATCCCGGCCATGGCCGCATTGGGAAGATAGGCCACCAAGGGTGCGATAGCCAGCACAATGAAGATTTCCATGATACCGGCAAACATTGCGCTCATCGGCGTCTTTGCACCGGACTGATAGTTGAGGCTGGTACGATTGAATGAGCCGGTAGCAACATAGGCGGCCCGCCATATTAGACATGCCCTGGCCAATAAATTCCTGATTACCATCAATCAGCTGACCGCTGCGAATACCAACGGCCCGACCAATAGAAACCGCTTCAGTGAGCGCAAACAGTGTCATAGCCAGGGCGGCAGGAAACAGTTCACTCATAGTTTTGAAGTTAAAATCAGGCAGTGACAATGGTGGTAAGGTTTGCGGTAAGGCACCGACAGTCACGATGTTGGTAACCGAGTTACCGTACAGCGCATCGAGCAGCAGACCACCACCGGTACCGACCACAAGCGCAGCTATCAATGGTGGGAATTTGGGCATAAAACGTTTAAAGACAAAACCCGTAACCAGCGTTGCCAGCGCAATAACCGTGATATAAAAGTTAATGTTTGGAACCTGATGCCCGAAGTGAAGCAGCGTGCTATACAGTCCCCCATCACGAGGAATCGGCACCCCGAAGAAATTTTTGAGTTGTTTACTAGCAATCAATATTGCCGCACCGGTAGTAAAACCAACCACCACAGAATGTGAAATAAAATTGACGATAGTGC
>JAADGZ010000093.1 GCA_013152045.1 Gammaproteobacteria bacterium | reverse complement strand
GGAACGAATACCCGATTTAACGCGTTCCAAATACCACGATAGTTTTGCCCTTGACTGAAATCAGCCCCTGTTCTTCCATGGTTTTTAAAACGCGGCCGACCATTTCCCGTGAGCAGCCAACGATGCGGCCGATTTCCTGGCGCGTGATACGGATCTGCATGCCATCGGGGTGGGTCATGGCATCGGGTTGTTTACACAAATCCAGCAGGGTGCGGGCGACGCGGCCGGTTACGTCCATGAAGGCGAGATCGCTGACCTTGCGGCTGGTATCGCGCAGGCGGGAAGCCATTTGCGAGGCGAGGGCAAAGAGTACATCGGGATGTTGCAGATAAAGCTGGCGGAATTTCGTATAACTGATTTCGGCGACTTCGCAGGCGGTGCGGGCGCGCACCCAGGCACTGCGGTTGTCTTCTTTATTGAAGAGTCCCATTTCACCGAAAAAGTCACCCTTGTTCAGATAGGCGAGGACGATTTCGCGGCCATCTGCATCTTCGATGAGTACGGAGACAGAACCGTCGACGATGTAATAGAGCACGTCGGGTTTGTCTGCCGCATAGATGATGACACTTTTAGCCGGGTATTGCCGTCGATGACAATGTTCGAGAAACTGATCCAGGGATTCAATTCCGGTCTGCTGAGCTGCCGTCTGTACCATTGTCTTCCCTTTGTTGTTACTGACGTATTATTCTGCTTATGGTATATGAATGTCGGACATTGTAAATAGATGTGTCCAACTTCCTGTAAAAAGTGAGAATGTCGTCACTTATGGCCTGTGTAGGCGACGGGATGCCCAAATGAAGGGCATAGAGCTTAACCTTAATAATATCATGGAGTTTGAAAAATGAAAGCGCGGGTAAAATGGGTTGAAGAGGCCACCTTTTTGGGTCAGTCCGGCAGTGGCCATACTGTGGTGATGGACGGGCCGGAGGATCATGGCGGCAAAAATCTGGGCGTTCGGCCGATGGAAATGCTGTTATTGGGCATGGGTGGTTGCACCGCCTTTGATGTCATGCTGATTTTGAAAAAATCCCGTCAGCCGGTAGACGACTGTGAGGTTTTGCTTTCGGCTGAACGGGCAGATGCCGAGCCAAAAGTATTCACCCGCATCCATGTGCATTTTGTCATCAGTGGTCGGGGATTAAAGGAAAAACAGGTGGCGCGGGCGGTCTCCCTGTCGGCAGAGAAATACTGCTCGGCCTCCATCATGCTCGGGCGTGCCGGAGTAGAGATCAGCCATGATTATGAAATCTGTGAACCTGGATACAGCCAAACTTAGACCAGCTCTATTTAGTGAATGCTGTTGGGAAAGTTTGCTGATCATCTTGAATGAGAAAGTGACGGATTTAACTCCCCAGGCACAAGCAGGTAAACATCATGCCACGCAGAAAAAAAATTAAACTCCACGGCTTTAATAATCTCACCAAGACCTTGAGTTTCAACATTTATGATATTTGTTATGCCAATACGCTGGTTCAGCGAAAACAATACATCGAATATATTGATGAAATGTACAATGCGGAAAGGTTGACCGATATTCTCACCGAGGTCAGCCATATTATTGGTGCCACTATTCTTAATGTCGCTCGTCAGGATTACGAACCGGAAGGCGCCAGCGTGACCATGTTGATAGCTGAAGAGCCGGTGGTGGCTGAAGAACTATCCAATACCCAGGCGCCAGGTCCGCTGCCTGATGCAGTTGTCGCACATCTGGACAAGAGCCATATCACCGTTCACACCTATCCGGAAAGTCATCCAGATAACGGTATTAGTACTTTCCGCGCTGATATTGATGTCTCAACCTGTGGTCGGGTATCGCCGCTGAAGGCGTTGAATTTTCTAATCCATAGTTTTGATTCGGATATTGTCACCATGGATTACCGGGTTCGTGGTTTTACGCGTGATGTGCGTGGGCGCAAGTACTACAATGATCATAAGATTAACTCGATTCAGAATTTTATTGCCCGGGATAGCAAACGGATCTATTCCATGCTCGATGTGAATATTTATCAGGAAAATATTTTTCATACCAAGATGATGCTTAAGGATTTTGATCTGGAAAACTACCTGTTCGGTATCACGGGTGAGGAGCTGCCACCACAGGAGTACAGGAAAATTCACGCTCGGGTGCAGAAAGAAATGTTGGAAATATTTTATGGGCGGAATATTTAGAGCCTCCCCTAGAGGGTGTTGGCAGCAGACGATAATGGAACTAATGTGAAAGTCCATCATTTACAACATGTAAAGTTTGAAGGCTTGGGCAGTATGGAGGTCGTTCTAAAAGAACGAGGTCATCAATTATCGGCTACGCATTTATATGCAAACCAGGCCTTGCCTTTGCTTAAGGATATTGACTGGCTGATCGTTATGGGTGGGCCAATGGGGGTTTATGATGAGCAGGTTTACCCCTGGCTGAGAACGGAAAAAAAGTTTATTCGTGAGGCCATTGACGCCGGAAAAATTGTCCTGGGAATATGTCTTGGCGCACAACTCATTGCTGATGTGTTTGGCACCAGGGTATATGAAAATACAAATAAAGAAATAGGCTGGTTTAATATAAACCGCTGTGCAGAAGTTGATGGTACTATTCTGGCAAAGCAAATGCCTGCGCAAGTTGAGGTATTTCACTGGCATGGCGATACCTTTGATATTCCAAAAGGTGCTAGCCGTTTGGCTGAGAGTATGGCCTGTAAAAATCAGGGGTTTATTATGGGCGAGCGTGTGCTGGCCTTTCAATTTCATCTGGAGACAACATTGGCCTCAGCGATATCGCTGATTGATCATTGTGGCGATGAACTTGATGGCTCAGCATATGTCCAGTCAAAAAATGAAATGCTTTCAAGTCCCCAACGGTTTTTAAATATCAATAAGATAATGCGCTCCGTATTGGGCGCGTTGGAAGAAACTCATGGCTGAAAATTATTTTATTGCTTGATTGGCACTGAATAAAATTGAGTAAAGTAATATATGCAGAGTATCACTGCTGTCCCGTTAACTCCCTCTCCCCATTGGGGAGAGGGTTGGG
>JAADGZ010000283.1 GCA_013152045.1 Gammaproteobacteria bacterium | reverse complement strand
CCTGAAATCACAAATGCCCGCCATTACTGCCCGCGCGCTGGCGCGTGCAGTAGCCAAACATAAATTATCAGACAAAGCCGGCGAACAAAATGGGCTGGCGGGATTGATTGTCAATATTGTCGGGGTGTTGACTGAACGTGCAGATACGCGCAGCTGGCTGACCCTGCCTGCAGAAATACAGAGCTCTCGACTAAAAGCCCCCGCCGACACCTATTATGTCCGCCTGGAGCTACTGGACCACAGTAATAATATTATTTTTCAGCGCTCTCTGGGGAAAATAAAACTGGCCAAAGAGCATAACTATTACTTATCATTTCATTGGACATCAGTCGCGGCGACTGTGAGGCACTAAGTATGCGTAATATATTATTTCCTTTTTTAATCTTTGGCCTTTTAATCAATGCTGGTTGCGCCAGCAAAGGACCTATCCAGCCTGACTGGGTTAACGGTAACAGTAGCAAATACCCACCGGCTAAATATATAAGTGGTAAGGGACAAGCCGAGTACCAGGCTCTTGCCCGCGATCGCGCACGCGCTGATCTGGCCAAGGTTTTCGAAGTCAGAATTCAGGAACAAAGTGAGGACAGCAGCCAGTCTAGCCGTCAGACGCAGGACGGCAAGATCCGTTTAAGCCTTTCAAACAACGCCAGCCGGGAGATTCGCAGCCAAACGGATCAGATTATTGCCGGAATCGAGATTGCCGACACCTGGCAGGATAAAATCAGCAAGCAGTTTCATGTCCTCGCCGTGCTCGACAGAATAAAAGCGGGCAATATCCTGCGCGACAATATAAACCGCCTCGACGATATAACCGCTAACGCCATTCGCCGGGCACGGCAAAATGACAATCTGCTACGCAAAATCGCACTTGCTCATACTGCTCTGCAGGCACAGCTGAAACGTCAAATCTACAACCAGCAACTGAAAATCGTAGAATATTCCGGTCGTGGACTCAATAGTCCCTACGATCTGGCAACCCTCACCAGTGACCGTGAGACCCTGCTACAACGCTTGACCATCCGCACGAAAATCAGCGCCGACCCGCTTGGCGGTCTGGCGGGGATAGTCAAAGGAGCAGTATCCGCTGCCGGCTTTAGCAATCTTAGTGATGCTAAGGCAGAATATATCCTCGATGCAAAACTCAAGCTAAATGAGACCCGGGGTACGCAGGGCTGGTATTGGCAACGCGGGACACTGGAAATTAGTCTGCGCCAGGCGGCCGGCCAGCAGGTGCAGGGCAGCAAACGCTGGAATATAAAGGCCTCAGCCCAGGATCGGGCCACATCCAAAAAGCGAGCACGTGACCAAATCGATAACATTCTAAAACAGGAACTGGGTCAGACCATTATCGGCTTTGGCTCAATAGAGTCACCCTAAATGACTAAGCTTGATGGGTTTTGCTTCGCTCTACCCATCCTACTTTTATGCCCCTTGCAGGATGGCTAGAGCGAAGCACGAAGTCCAGAGGGAAACCCATCGTTTACCAACTTGAAAAATTTCACTTTATGCCCGGTTTGCTAACCCCACCACCTGCTGAAAGCATACGCGCGCAGTGCGCTCAAGCACTGGCTGAAGATCTTGGTCCGCACAGCAGGGATCCCAGTGCCGCACTGATCCCAAAAAACACTATCCTGCAAGCCGAAGTCATCTGTCGTGAAGAGGCCGTCATCTGCGGCCGTCCCTGGTTCGATGAGGTTATGCATCAGCTGGATAAAGATATTGATATCGACTGGCAGATTAATGAGGGGCAGCATGTGGAAGCCGATACGCTTCTCTGTTGTCTGCACGGTTCGGCGCGCCACCTTCTGAGTGGTGAACGCACGGCGCTGAATTTTCTGCAAACACTGTCAGCGACTGCCACTCAGACACAGCATTATGTACAGGCCATCACCGGCAGCGGTGCCCAGTTACTTGATACCCGCAAGACCCTGCCCGGTCTACGCCTGGCACAGAAATATGCAGTACGTTGCGGCGGCGGCAAGAATCACCGCATCGGTCTGTTCGACATGATCATGCTAAAAGAAAATCATATTCTCGCCAGCGGCTCAATCACTCAAGCCGTAGCACGGGCAAAAGAACAAAGTCCAGGACTGGCCATAGAAGTAGAAGTAGAAACGCTGACAGAATTAGAGCAAGCACTGGATGCGGATATCAACCGCATTTTGCTGGATAACATGGATCTTGAAAGCTTACGCAAGGCGGTAAAACTGACTGCCGGACGTACCCCGCTTGAAGCCTCCGGCGGGGTTGAGTTGGAAACAATTCGCGAGATTGCCCTGACCGGGGTGGATTATATTTCAACCGGCGCGATTAGCAAACATATCAAGGCAGTTGATCTATCCATGCGCTTGTATCAACCGTGATTAATTAATCGCTGGCGAACGCATTTCAAAAATTTCTCTCGTTCCCACGCTCTGCGTGGGAATGCATAATGCGGCATTGTCAGGGTAACAAAATGAGTTTGTCCCGGGCTAATGATCTTGTGGCAGGGTCGATCCATTGACCAAGCTTCGGTCTGCATTCCCACGCGGAGCGTGGGAACGAGAGAGAAAAGATCATGACCTACTCCGCACGACGGAACGGCAGAGCCTTTTTGAGTCTCACCGCCAGAGGCGGTGGTTTACCTATGTTGAATTAATCGCTGGCGAACGCATTTCAAAAATTAGAAATTCTTTTTTTGCCATCAAGGTTTCTCCCAGGCGCACCGGAACCCGGTTGCCTTTAGCACGGATTAGCCAAAAAGGCATGCCTGGCACAAAATCAGAGGCTGAATTCACCACTAGATACCACTGATCATTCATATCCTGATAGATAATAATAGCCCGGCCTTTATTAGTATTCATTTGCGACTGCTCAAATAAAAAGGCCGCTTCCACATAATTGGAAAGGCAACGTAAAGCTATTTCAACAAAACCATCGTCATAACGCTGTAAGCGCACGACAACGCCCAGCGTGGGCTTGCGAATATTATCTTCTGGAACAAAAGCCATCAACTGACCCAGTTGCACCGGATTACTGAAGTCA
>JAADGZ010000124.1 GCA_013152045.1 Gammaproteobacteria bacterium | reverse complement strand
GATCCAGCAGCGCATTTTCGCCGCCGCTGGCGGCGCGTTGAACTACATGCAGATTGAGTGCGTGGATCTGTTGGCTGGCAATATTGTAGTAGCCATCGGTGTGCCAGTTAATCGCGCGATTGGTGTAAGGAATATAGTGCTTGCGTACACCGTCGTCGCGTACGGTCAGTGAGGTGAGTCCGTTTTCATCGGCCAGCCAGTTTTTGTTAAGCGCCTGCAGGCCGAACCGCTGGGCTATAGTGAGCGGGATATCCGGACTGGGATCAGCACCGGTTTTGCCGATGTAGAGTGCCATATTAGTTTTGCGAGCGCGCTGCAGAAGGGCGTCGAATTCTACCTGAGTGAGACTACGCGGATCGTCAATCTCCACTACCAGCTCGCCAATATCTGCGGGATAATTTTCCAGCTTCTGATCTCGCCATTGTTGATAAGCTGATTCGTTGTCAGGATCAAACGGACTGGGTTGTTTGTGGGTATCTGTTTTTGTCGAGTTCATGGTGGGTCTCATATATTGTTATTACACGGATATATAAATGTTATTGCTGGCCGTGAATTCGTATACGGAAATAGTTAAGTAAAATACTTATGTATAAAATGGGTAGTGTAGCGCAGGCATTTTTGCACTTATTGATCTTTATCAATTAGCGAGGGTTTGCCGGTATGGCGTCTTCCCGAAAATGAAAGCTTATGCCGCCGGGTCGGTAAGAAGATGGATCAAGGTCTGTTCGTAGATGTCCGACAGCTTGTCCAGATCGGCAATGCCGACATGTTCGTTGACTTGATGAATGGTGGCATTGAGTGGTCCCAGTTCGACCACCTGGGCACCGGTAGGAGCGATAAAACGGCCATCAGAAGTACCGCCAGCGGTGGATAGTTCAGTTTCATAACCACAGACGTTTTTCACTGCTTTGCGAATAGCATCTACCAGTTCACCTTCGGCGGTGAGAAAGGGATTGCCGGAAAGTTGCCAGTCGATCTCATAATCCAGCGCATGCTGGTTGAGAATAGCCTCTACCCGTTTACGAATTATCTGCTCGTTCAACTCGGTTGAAAAACGCAGATTGAACTGGACTTCGAGCTTGCCGGGAATGACATTGGTGGCACCAGCGCCAGCATTGATATTACTGATCTGGAAGGTGGTGGGCGGAAAATGATCATTGCCCTGATCCCAGGTTTCTGTACACAGTTGCAGCAGGGCTGGGGCAAAGGCATGTACAGGGTTGCGCGCCAGGTGCGGATAGGCCACATGCCCCTGAATACCTTGTACGGTTAGGGTTGCCCCCAGCGATCCGCGGCGACCGTTTTTGATCACATCGGCCAGTTTATCAGTGCTGGAGGGTTCGCCTACCAGACACCAGTCAATTTTCTCGCCACGTTGCTCCAGGGTCTCGATAACCCGCACGGTGCCATCTTTAGCCGGGCCTTCTTCATCACTGGTAATGAGAAAGGCTATGGAACCGGTATGATCGGGATGTTGGGCAATAAAGCGTTCACAGGCGGTGATGAAGGCGGCTACCGAACCTTTCATATCGGCGCTGCCGCGCCCGTACAACTGTCCTTCGTGTTCGTGGGCAGAAAAGGGCGGGAACTGCCATTCGCTTTCCGGTCCGGTGGGCACCACATCGGTATGCCCGGCGAAGCATAGCAGTGGCCCGGCCTTGCCACGTCGCGCCCAGAGGTTATCCACCTCGCCAAAATGCAGGTGTTCGATCTCAAAGCCGATGGCTCGCAGGCGCTCGGCTAGCAGCAACTGACAGCCGTTGTCTGCAGGTGTGACCGAAGGCCGTTGGATCAGGGTTTTTGCCAGTATCAGGGTGTCAGACATGTCTTTATCTTTCCCCTTTTGTCTTTCCCCATGTATCTTGTTTCTGCACTTAAATATCCCGCAAGAGTTCGTTGATGCCGACTTTACTCAGGGTTTTGGCATCCACCTGCTTGACGATCACGGCGCAGTAGAGACTGTATTTGCCGTCTTTTGACGGCAGGTTGCCGGAGACCACCACCGAGCCTGCCGGGATGCGGCCATAGCTGACTTCATCTGTCATGCGATTGTAGATACGGGTACTCTGGCCGATATAAACGCCCATAGAAATGACCGAGCCTTGTTCGACGATAACGCCTTCCACTACTTCAGAACGGGCACCGATGAAACAGTTGTCTTCAATAATGGTGGGCGCTGCTTGCAAGGGTTCCAGTACACCACCAATGCCAACGCCGCCGGACAGGTGGACGTTTTTACCAATCTGGGCGCAGGAACCAACCGTGGCCCAAGTATCAACCATGGTGCCTGAATCCACATAGGCACCGATGTTAACATAACAGGGCATAAGCACTGTGCCGGAGGCGATGTAGGCACCTTGACGGACCGTAGCCGGGGGCACAATACGCACACCTTCGTTACGGAATTCGCGCGAGTTGTAGTCGGCATATTTGGCCGGCACCTTGTCGTAGTAATTGGTAAAGCCGCCTTTCATAAATTCGTTGTCATTGATGCGAAAGGACAGTAGCACGGCTTTCTTCAGCCATTCATTGACGACCCAACCGCTGTCCTGTTTTTCGGCAACCCGGAGTTCGCCCTTGTCGAGCTGGTTGATGGCGTCCTTGACCGCTTCCCTGACGATGGTGTCAACGCTGCGTGGGGTGATTTCGGCACGCTGTTCAAAGGCGCTTTCGATAATTTCTTTGATGTCGCTCATGGCTAACTCCGCTAATCAGATCTGATCGGATTCAGATCTTGTTCAGATAATACTTCAAAAAGTGGTTGGCATTATATATCGGTGGAAGAATTTATGCAGTCTTGTGATTACTGGAGGGTGCGTTCATAGGGGGCTGCAATAAACAACCCCGCCGCAAGCGGGCGGAGTATTAAGTTGTAATCCGCCGATGGGTTTCGCTTTGCTCTACCCATCCTACTATTTTTCGCTGCAAGCAGCGGGGAGAGGGGGTTAACGGGACAGCAGTGAATTTTGAGTATTCATCTCTTTGGGCTTAATTCTCCGTCCGCTTGCGGTGGGGATGCTTATTTTTTTTGCCCCCAAACTACGGATATTTCACGTTCTCTGCATT
>JAADGZ010000235.1:4191-6205 GCA_013152045.1 Gammaproteobacteria bacterium | reverse complement strand
GTGCTGAGCCATCACCGAGCCACACCAGCCAGTCGCATCTGAAAGCGTATAGGGCTGAAAAGCCAGTGAAGTATAGTAACGACCGTCAGGAGTGCTGCTAATTTTTGTACCAGTTGCTGGATCGAGTTCCTGCTTGTAGTCAAAATAATTATAAAACTCGAAGCGCATATCATTTTGTTTAACCAGATAATCGCCATCATAGTCAATCTGCATATTATTGAATGTGGAGCCACCTGGTGACGAATAACCCCACTGATAAAAATTAACCCCAGTGTCGCTATTCGCATTTGAAAAGTCATTCGGACCACCAAAATCATCACCAAACTTCTGTGGTGCATCCGGTGTGCGCCAGTCCGGGCTGCGCGTCACCACGCGCTGTCTCTGGCCAACTCCACCGGAAGGATCTAAGGCATTACCTTCTTTAATTCCACCAAAACCACCATTAAGCGGTGCATAATCATTGGCCAGGCGCCCACCCGGTCCGGAATAGCCCCAGTCATTGAAAGTAATGCTGCCATAGGAACCACCATAGTTATTCGCCTGGGCAGAACCCTGTGCCGCCGACCACTTGGTCCACTCAGTATGGACACCCGTACTCGCCATAGCCTGCTGTGCCGATAACAGTCCTAATGCCACTGCAATAGACAATGAAAATAATTTTTTATGGAACATACTTCCCCCTCACCCTTAAGCTTCAAGTTGCTGTTAATGCGCAATATCTAACTGGTGTGTATTCCATACACCCGACACACGAACAGACACATTCGCTAAATACGAACCTGTTTGTCGTATTTTTTATATTTTAACTTCTGAAAAAACTGCTGTAATGAAAAAAGGCGGATATCAGTTTCCCAATACCCGCCTTCTACTAACTACGCATTCCATCAGGAATGGCAGTTATCCGCTTCCAGATACTTAGGCAGCTTTGCGGCGACGTGCTACGCCAACCAGACCCAGCAGACCGGAACCGAACAGCCATACAGCCGCCGGAACGGGGACTGCGGATACCAGACCTGCTCCAGTTAATTTGAAGCCTGCGTTGTAGGCTGGAAATGGACCATTTTCCATACCCGGTACAGCTGCATAACTCAAGCTACCGTCAGCATTGATATCCCACACGTTCACCACACGAATACCTGCAGATGAACTCCATGCGAAATCGATAGTACCGGCAATCTGGTTGGCGCCAATAGTAAAGTGAATATTGCCATCGGCAGTGCCAACGGCATCAGGTGCAGCAGCACTAACAATACCAGTGACAGTATCAATGGCATAATCGCCTACACCAGTGACCAGCTGACCGTTGCTAGCCGTCCAATTAAAACCAAAGAAAGTATTAGTTGAAGACACACCCCAAGTACCAGCAGCCTCATCCACAAAACCTGAGAGGGCGGTATCAGTGTTGACAGGGCCACCTGCCCCTTCGATAAAGGCCTGATCTAAACCATCGTTAACATCCATCTGGAATGTACCACCAGTTGAAACAGGGGCCGCCTGAGCACCACTCACACCAAGAGCCAGAGCCATAGCAGTTGCAATTGCAGTTTTCTTTAACATTATTTCCTCCTAAAGGAAGTTTATTATTTACGTAAAAAACACAGTTTTTTGTATACAAAATTTCCGTGCTGTGCACAGAAAAAAGCAAAGCCCGTGCCAATTTTTTATTTCCATTAAAATACAAAGACTTATAAACATCCTCGCAAAAAATAAAGTCGCTTTCAGACAATTTGTAAAGCATTCCGACACGACCGGAATCACATTATTCCCCTTGCGAGATTTATTTCTTTTAATATCAACCAGATAAAAATTACTTAGCTACAAATTAAGTATATTTAAATATACTTGTATTGGTTCACATAAAGTCATTATTGTGCTTGATGCTTCTCAATTAAATTTTAATTTTGTTGTTTTTCAGTATGTTACACACAGTTAATCTGTTAAGAATTTCGACAAATTTGTCCGGTGCTCCCGAAATACCTGGCGTCTTAGCGGCTCTACGAAAGAAATACTGGTG
>JAADGZ010000235.1:0-4107 GCA_013152045.1 Gammaproteobacteria bacterium | reverse complement strand
AAAAACGCAGAGCTCGCGAAGGGATGGAATTTATCCGACGTTCCTGAAATACTTGGCGTCCTGGCAGCTCTGCGAGATAAACAATTAAACAACCATAACCACCCAGAACCTCCGGCATTAAAACTAACAAACAAGCTGACTCTAACAATTATCATGAAAAATCAGGCCATCAATCCAAACTATAAAAAACAGAAAGCCTTCATGGCGCTGCAATCCGGCAACCTCAGGGAAGCAAAAAACCTGCTCGGCAAAATCTGCAAGTCAAACAAACGCGATGTCGAAGCCTGGTTGTTACTGGCCAGTACTCACGGCCAGCTTGGGGACATGCAGGGCGTGACAAAAGCCTGCCAGCAGATACTCAGCCTGCAACCTGACCACCCCCGCGCCCTGTCCCTGCTCGGCAATGCCCAGGCCAGTCAGGGCCAGCATAAAGCCGCAATTGCCAATTATGAAAAGGCGCTGGCGCTCAAACCCGGTGATATTGCGATACTGAACAATCTGGGCAATGCCCTGTATATCACCAACCGTCTGGATGAGGCCGCAGAGACACTTATTCAGGTCGTGCGCCGGCAACCGGATTATGCCGATGCTCACAATAATCTCGGCAACATTTATAAGGCACTGAACAAGAACAACGAAGCCATTCATCACTTTCAGCAGGCGCTGACACTCAAACCGGATTTGTTCGAAACCCTGCTGAATCTTGGCAACATTCTCAGTGACCGCATCGGCCATCCTGAAGCGGCTGAAAACTATTTTCGCAAGGCACTGGCGCTCAAGCCTGACGACATTCAGGCGCATTCGGGAGTTATCAACATGCTGCGCTTTCAGGGCCGACTGGATGAAAGCATGGAAGCGGTTAACACCGCTCTGCGTTTTAATCCTGATCACCTGGGCAGCCTGGCACGTATTGCCGATCTATATGAACAACAGGGCGAACATGACAAAGCCTATACCCATATCCGCATGCTGCTGGAAAAAAATGACGCCCCCCTTCCCCTGCTCATTGAGGTCATGCTACGCATCTGCAAAAAAGTGGACTGCTGTGATGAAGCCATTAAGCGAGCACAGGATTTACTGGCAAAGGATACACTTGGCTCGACAAGCCGCCAGACCCTGCACTTTGAACTGGGCAAACTCTATGACAAGGCCAATGACTACGATAGCGCTTTCCAGCACTACCATTCGGCCAATGAAGCAGCCAAACCACCCTTTGAACAGAACGAAGTAGAACAGGTAATCAACAGTCTTACCCATGCGTATAATAAAGAAACATTGAGCCGGCTTCCGCACAGCAGTAATGAGAGTCACCGGCCTGTTTTCATCGTCGGCATGCCGCGCTCCGGCACTAGCCTGACCGAACAGATACTGGGCAGTCATCCGGATGTGTTTGCTGCCGGTGAAATGAACGAGATCAATGACCTTGCCGCCAGTATGCCCGCACTTCTGGGCACAGATAAACCCCACCCGACCTGTCTTAAATGGCTTAATCAGAATACCGTGGACCAGCTTTCCCAGCGTTATCTGAACAAGCTGGACGCCTTTTCAACTGACGCACGCTATGTCACTGACAAAATGCCACATAACTTCATGAACCTGGGGCTTATCGCCCTGCTATTCCCCGAGGCCCGCATCATTCATTGTGTACGCGATCCACGGGATACCTGTCTGTCTATCTATTTTCAGAACTTCGGCTGGCTACACCGCTATGGCGCTGATTTGGTTTCACTGGGCGTTTATTACCGTCAATATAAGAAACTCATGCAACACTGGGAGGATGTACTGGATCTGCCCATGCTGACTGTGCGCTATGAAGATATGGTTGCCGATCAGGAAGCCGTGAGCCGCAAGATGATTGCCTTCTGCGATCTGGAATGGGATGAGCACTGTCTGCAATTTCACAAATCCGAACGGCATGTTGCGACCGCCAGTTATGATCAAGTACGGCAAAAAATATATACCCAGTCAAAAGCGCGCTGGAAGAATTATGAACAACATATTACCCCGTTAATTGAGGCGCTGGGCGATAATATCGAGTAATAAAATTAAGTTCGAAGCACATCATTCTGGCTAAGGCCAGAATCCAGTAGCCATCCAGAGATTATTAAATTCCGACATCCGCCGTAATGACAATATCTGCAACAAATTAAATAACCAGAGACACATCATGCAACACGTAGCTGTAAACCCGAAAAAACAGAAAGCCCAGCAACTTTTACAGAAAGGAAAATTAAAACAGGCGCAAGCTCTGTATGAAAAACTGTGCAAGGAAAATCCGCGCGATGCCGAATCCTTTTACATGCTTGGCTCTATTTTCGGCCAGCAGGGAAAATTTTCTGCCGCAGAAAAACAGTTCAAACGTACACTGGATCTCCAGCCCGATGCGCTGGTTGCTCATTGCGGGCTGGGTGCGGCGCTCAAGGAGATGAGACGCTTCGATGAAGCAGAACAGACCTTTCAAAAGGCATTGCGACTCAAACCCGATTATGTCGATGTACAATTAGAGCTAAGCGGTATTTATCTATTACAAAAAAAAACAGAAGACGCAGAAAAAATCCTGCTTGATATTTTAAAAAATCAGCCACACTCGGCTACGGCGCTTGAAGGCATGGGCAAAATTTGCCACCTGAAACGGGATTTACAGCAGGCTATTGACTATTATCAGCGCGCGCTGGAGATTGAACCCAAACGCACCTCGGCCCTTAACCGGCTAGGCCTCGTACTGCATACTCAGGGAAGACTGGATGACTCAATAGCCCAATATCATAAAGCTCTAGCTATTGAACCACGTTTTGTTGGCGGCTGGAATAATCTTGGCAGCACATTAATGGCAGCTGGTAAACTTGAAGAAGCAAAAAATGCTTTTAAAAAAGCGCTGAAATTTGCACCTCAACACATCGGTGCAACTGTTAATCTTGCTGCCATTTGCGAACGGCAAAATGACTATAAAGCCGCCTATAAAATACTCGAACCCTTACTTAAAAAAGGCGTCAAAGATCCGGGACTAGGCATTGCCTTTGTTTCCATCTGCAAAAAAGTGGATCGCTGCGAAGAAGCAACCGAGTATCTTGCCTGCTACGGGAACAATCACTGCCTGAAACACGGAAAGAATACGCCCATTTCGCCCTCGGCAAACTCTACGACAAGCTTGGTCGTTATGATGATGCTTTCAGTCATTACCAGCGTGCAAATGATCTACGCCCGGATACCTTTTCTGAAACAGAGTACGCCGCCACCATGGATGCGGTTACCCGAACCTTCGACTGGAACTTCATCTCATCGGCACCCCGCACTTCGATAAAAACCCGCCGGCCGGTATTTATAATCGGCATGCCCCGTTCCGGCACCTCACTAACCGAACAGATTCTGGCGCGTCATG
Source organism: Gammaproteobacteria bacterium (assembly GCA_013152045.1). Lineage (GTDB taxonomy): Bacteria > Pseudomonadota > Gammaproteobacteria > UBA6429 > Thiohalophilaceae > JAADGZ01. The sequence goes on along the minus strand of JAADGZ010000235.1, from coordinate 728 downwards.
ATCAAATATATGGCGCAGGTGAACTACTGGATATCGGCGATCATGCCGAGCGTCTTGGAAAACTGCTGGGGCCGGTGCCCGGATTTCCGGCTTCACTCAAAAAGATCACCTCGGCATTGCTGGATGATACCGCCCGCGCCTACCTTAACCATTTGCAGGAACTCTCAGCGGATGCACGTTACGTTATCGATAAAATGCCGCAGAACTTTGCTCATCTCGGTTTAATCAATCTGCTCTTCCCCGACGCGAAGATCATACACTGCATGCGTGATCCACGGGACACCTGCCTGTCGATTTATTTTCAGCATTTCAATGAAGCACACACCTATGCCTCAAAGCTTGAAGATATTGCCGCCTACTATCTGGTTTATCATCGCATAATGAAGCATTGGAAAACCGTACTAGACATTCCCATGCTGGAAGTGAGATACGAAAAACTCGTCACCCAACAGGAAGAAACCTCAAGAAAGCTTATCGACTTTGTCGATCTTGATTGGGATGACAGGTGTCTTAATTTTCACAAGGCGGATCGTTTCGTAGCCACAAGCAGTTATGATCAGGTAACGGAAAAAATCTATACCCGCTCGATGGCGCGCTGGAAAAATTATGAACAACACATCGGTCCATTACTGGAGAAGCTAAGACCAATACTGTAAATATACAAAAATCTGCAGGTGCGGCTTCAGCCGTACAAATTGCATCTAATCTGAGGAGAACAGGTACGGCTG
>JAADGZ010000107.1:4355-7433 GCA_013152045.1 Gammaproteobacteria bacterium | reverse complement strand
ATTAGTGCTCGAATAGCCGTAGGTGCGGTATAAAAGGCATTGACCTGATGTTTGTCAATAGTCTGCCAGAAACGGGATGTGTCCGGGTAAGTAGGAACGCCTTCGAACATGAGGGTGGTGCTGCCAATGGCCAGCGGACCATAGACCGTGTAGCTATGGCCGGTAACCCAGCCGACATCGGCGGAACACCAGAAAATATCGCCATCATGCAGATCAAAGGTGTATTTGGTGGTCATCGCAGCATACAGCAGATAACCGCCGGTGGTGTGCAGGACGCCCTTGGGTTTGCCGGTAGAACCAGAGGTATAAAGAATGAACAGGGGATCCTCGGCATCCATCTCCTCAGGTGGACAATGTTCATCGGCCTTGTCCATCAGTTCGTGGTACCAGACATCGTGCTGTTCATTCCAATCGATATCGCCGCCGGTGCGACGGACAGTCAGGACGGTATGAACATTGGGGCAGTGCGCGACGGCCTGGTCAGTATTGGTTTTAAGCGGCACGGTCTTGCTGCCGCGCAAACCTTCATCGGCGGTGATCACCAGTCGGCAGTCAGAGTCAAGAATGCGATCTTTCAGGGCTTCCGGCGAGAAGCCGCCGAAGACCACCGAATGAATGGCGCCGATACGGGTACAGGCCAGCATGGCATAGGCGGCTTCCGGGATCATGGGCATATAGATACAGATCCGGTCACCTTTTTTTACCCCGCGACTTTTGAGTACGTTGGCCAGTTTGCAGACTTGCCGATGTAATTCATTGTAAGTAATTTTTTTATCGACAGAAGGATCGTCGCCTTCCCAGATGATAGCGGTTTGATCGCCGCGGCTGGCCAGATGGCGATCGATACAGTTGACGCTAACATTGAGCTTTCCACCTTCAAACCAGCGGATATGGCCTTTTTTGTAATCCCAGTCGAGCACTGTATCCCAGGTTTTAGTCCAGTCGAGAAACTCATTGGCACGTTCGCCCCAGAAGCCGACGGGATCCTCGATAGATTGTTGATACAGGCGAAAATAGTCTTCTTCAGTGATATGCGCACGGGCGGCGATATTGGGGGGGATGGGGTAGATTTTTTCCTGCGCCATGATTTTCTCCTGAATAAAAAAGGGAAGACAGTGAATGCTGATTATTATCGGTGCTTGAACGCTATGATTAACCTGCTGTAGTTCAATTTCTTATGCTTTAATTTGTGGCCCAAGGCCGCAGAGTCAAGATTTAATCTGGCGGTTCATCAGTTCGATGTCATAAATATAACGCTGTATTTTTGATGAAATATCAGTGCTGATATTATGGAATGCACAGCCGAAGCGCAGACCCGCTTCGGGATTGTCCTGCTTTAGCGGCAGTTGGTTCATGATCTCAATATTGACCAGGCCCGATTCTTCGTTCGGCAGGATAAGACGCGTACCGTTGAAGAACATACCTGCTTCGATATTATATTTGAAATCTTCAATGCGAATCGCCAGCCCGGCTATGCTGATATCGAGTACAGGATAAGGGATCAGAATTTCATCATCATGAATCAACTCACAGAATACATTATCACGTAGGGGAATCCGGACCCGGTAAAATTCGCGCCGTTGTACCCATAGTAGCGATTCTGGAATCGCACAGGCAAAGGCTGGTTTACCATGCAGCCTGGCTTTCTGCAGGAAGCCAGTACTGAACTGGGCGATCACACCCTCGTACTGCGTTTTGAATACTGTGTGCTCACTTTGCAGTAGTTTTTTATTTGTCGCTTCGTTGGAACCATAATCCAGTACTACCAGATCCTTGTCTGGCAGCACATCAACGACCTGGGTAAGCATAGAATACTTGCCACCACCAAAATGAGCGGTAATGTTACTCTTACTTTTAGCCAGTTGCCGTAACTTCTGGATGATGGCAGCCTTGCTGTTGAGCAGATATTTTTCGTAGTTATCAACTTTTGACTGTTCAGTACTGTTGATGGTGGGTTGCTCTTGTTTATCTGTCATGGAGTTGCTTATGGCTGCGTTTGCACACGGTCTTTATTTTCGTTTATTAATTAAACAGTTTTTGCCACCAGCGGCGGCGATTACCTGCCTGTGGCAGGTTGCTGAGATCTGTAGGGATGTCAAGTGACAATATCCAGCCAGGCAAAGGTGGATTGTTACTGAAGCCGCAGGATACGCCGAGATTGCTGGGATCATATATTTTGATGAAGCTGGGATCTTCGCGTTTATCGGCATAGACGATGCCACAGTATTCTTCCTGATGCTCCTGACGGATCAGTTTATCTATTTCGTTGATGAAACGATGCAGTTGGCTGCTGTCGGCATAGTTTTGTGGTGGCGCTTCGCCCACAGCGTAGATATACCAGCATTTGGAATTTTGTTCACGCAATACTTGCCATAGCTGATCCAGCTGTGGCCAGCGTAACATGCTGGTAAAGGAGCCGCGGAACGTTGTGATGAAGGCCGAGTCTGCGCCGGGCTTTATTTGCTGTGCAGTTTTCGCCATGATCCGGTCCATCTCTCGTCCATCAATTAGCTTGCATAAATAGTAACACCTAATCGGCCATTTAGACAGTTCAGACCGGCAGCACTGGCATATTTATTGGTTTTGCCGGTACCCGTTTTAATTGCCAGTTTTGTTGTGCCCACTGCCAGAATTCAGCCAGCGTAGCTTCTGCTAGATCTGGTGGCGGAATTTGACCGAGAAAGCGTAGAGCCTGACAGAGCTGTTTAGTTGGTTGGCTCAATGGCAGAGGGATGGCACCAGTCTGTTTGCTTAGCTTATTACCTTTGGCATCATTGACCACAGGCAGGTGGGCATAGTCGGGAACTCTTCCGCCGAGGTGTTGTATTAGATAAATTTGGCAAATGGTACTCGCCAGTAAATCATTACCGCGCACTACTTCGCTGATACCCTGCTGCATATCATCAATACTCACCGCCAGTGCATAGGCGTAAAAGCCATCGCGCCGGAAAAGAATAAAATCTCCAGTTTCCTGATAAATATTATGGTGTATAACACCCTGGACAAGATCGGTAAAACTCAACCTGTTATCGTCAGTGCGTAGACGCAGACTACAACGTGTCCCAGTCTGCATCTGAA
>JAADGZ010000107.1:0-4320 GCA_013152045.1 Gammaproteobacteria bacterium | reverse complement strand
TAGCGTTGCGGTTTACCGCTGGAATTGCTTTCGGCAATTTTTTTACGGCTGCAGTCACAGGCATAAAGACGATTTTTGCTGCGCAGTTGGTTCAGCGCATCTTCATAGAGCGCATGGCGCTGACTTTGATAAGTGACGGGGCCATCCCACTCGAAACCATAGGCGTCCAGTGTTTTTAGAATGCTGCTAGCTGCACCGGGGACTTCACGGGGGGGATCGATATCTTCGATTCTCAGCAGCCAGCGCCCCTGACGGCTACGCGCTTGAAGATAACTGCCGAGTGCCGCGACCAGGGAACCGAAGTGTAGAGGGCCACTGGGAGATGGGGCAAAGCGGCCAATATAGGGAGGCTTATCGGGATCTGGTTCAGTCATACCAGCGGGTGAATTCCTCGACCTCACAACGTGGCAGGCGGTATTGGTTGATGGGGTGGTTCATGTCGGCATAGCCTAATGCCATGCCTCCGAGAAGATGTTGATCTGCGCTCAGTTGCAGGCAATCTCTGATAATATCTGGATATTCAGCCAGTGCCGCCTGGGGGCAGGTAGCCAGACCATAGTGGTGAGCGGCAAGCATGATGCTTTGTAGAAACAAGCCCATGTCCAGCAGCGAACCGGTTGTCAGTTTTTTATCGAGAAAGAACAGCAGTCCTACGGGTGCGCCAAAAAAATGGTAGTTTCGGTACCAGGCTTGTTTACGTTTTTCCTCGTCTTCACGGCTGATGCCGAGTGCTTTGTACATGCTCAGGCCGCACTGTAGACGCCGACTGCGCCAGGGTTCAACCCATTTTTCAGGATAGTAAGCATAGTCCGGATTTTCTTTCTGGCCATTTTCGCGGGCGGCGATGATGCGATCGCCAATGGCTTGTTTGCTTTCACCTTGTACTACGACCACTTGCCAGGGCTGGGTGTTGACGCCAGAAGGTGTCCAGCGGGCAACATCGAGAATGTCGCGCAGGATTTTATTATCGACGGTAGTATTCAGATAGGCTCGAATGGACTGACGTCCACTGATTGCTTGAAGAATGTCCATTATCAACCTTTGTTTTACTTAACAAAATTTGGCTCTATCGTGCTTGAGGTCACTAAAGTCTGCAGGAGTTGCGCCGACACAGACTGCACACCGATATTTCATTATTGCCCAGCATAGAGGTAAATACCTTGTCCGGTAAAGAAGAAGATATTCTAGTTATCCATAGCACGCGAGAGGATGGCGGTCGCCTGCGCCCCAGCGACTGGATTGAACGTATTTCCTCGACCCTGGCTCATTTTGGTGGTGATCATCGACTGCATTATGCCCGTAGTGTGCAGCCCTGTGTGGTCGGAGGGGAAAAATGTCTGGTGGTGGCGCGGGGACTGGAAGAAACTAATCCTGATGCGTATGCGTTTATCATGAATTTTGCTCACAGTAACAAGCTCAAAATTCAGGAAGATCGTCGCGCTATGACGAACGTGCTCTGCAAGCCTAAGGCTGATCGATGGGGGCTGTGCCGGTAAAATTATACAAAGACATTGCTGTGTCCCGTTAACGCCCTCTCCCCCTCGGGGATAGGGGCCTAGATTTAGGTAATGCCTTATTTTATTTACCCCCTCATCCTAACCTTCTCCCCAAGGGGGAGAAGGGACGGCTTCGATTTTAGATGGCAGTCATTTCAAGTCTTCAATGGTTTTGATTAAGTAAATGCAGCCAGAATTATGAGCTTACTCAATATCACCATACGTTAACGGGACAGCAGTGATACAAAGAATGATGCAAAAAAATCAGTAAATTGATTACCTGTTCTGAGATTGTTATTTCTGGTAATGAGGCAGGGGATAAAAGGCGGCATTGATATAGGCTATTAACGCATCGATTTCCTTTTTCTTCAGAACCTCTTTCCAGGCTGGCATCGTGGTATCGGTGAGGCCGTCTTCGATAGCGCGGCGGAGCCGTTGCACCGTCATGCCTTTCATTATTTTCGGATCAGTGAGATCGCGTGGCCGTGGCTCAAGAAAGCTGCCGATCCAATTTTTTCCGGTGCCGTCGGCACCATGGCAAAAGGCACAGTTAGCCTGAAAAAGTTGCGCACCTTTTTTTTCCAGTTTAGTCAGCGATGTCAGCACAGGCGCAACCTCGTGACGGGCAAAGACGGAGGCCTCGCTGATATTATCTACCTTGGGATAACTGAATGAAGTGTTGTTACGTGGAAAAGAAACCGCATTGGCTTCCCATTCAGGGCCTTCATCATGGACGTTTGCACGATCGTGGCAGGTGATACAGGTATCGAGGAATAGCTGGCGACCTTTTAGCTGTTCGGGGTTAAGTGTTTCTGGGTTTCTATCCAGCGGGATCTTCCCCATAGCAAAGGGAAAGGCGGCACGGTAACGTTGATGGTTAGGCCAGCCATTTGCTGCCGTGTGGTAGCGGGTATTCTCTCTTTTATGCCGAATGAATTCGTTACGCACAAAATCGACCACCAGAGCGATTTGGTGTTTGCTTAATATATTGGCAAAGCTGGCCATGCCGGTGCCGGGATGGCCATTGCGGACACTGGCAATCATACTTTTACGGCTGGGTGACTGTAGCTGCAAGCGGGTAAAATCCCGTGGCGGGGGAGTCAGAAAGCGACTCGCAAGTGTGCGGGCATCACCAGAATAGCCGTGGCAATAGTAACAGCGGAAGTTATAAATCTTGCGTCCCAGTTCATGCGCCCGCGATCCTTTTTCATGGGCTTGCGGGGCCTCAGTGTTAACCGCCAAGGCTGGTTGCCAGCTACCCCCCCCTAAAATAAGGACAATCAGCACAAGCATCAGCGGACGCAAGTATTTAGCGTTAAGAAACAACATGCCAGGCATAAACACTATTTTTTATGTGCTGACTTGCTGGTATCAGCATGAATAAATGTCCTGAAAACATATTCGCTGATATCGGCAATCTGCTGGGGTGTCATAACCAAATCCCAGGCAGGCATTTCAGTACCTAATTTTCCTTTGGATATCGAGTGGTAAAGGGCAGGAAGATTGAAGCGTTTGCGGGAACTTTCACGGGTGAAGTCACGTGGCCGTGGAAAAATAAAATAGGCGCGCGGACCTTCGCCATTTCCCTTTATACCATGACATTGTACGCAGTTTTGTATAAACAGGGCATGACCGATTTTTGGGTTACCTTGTAGCTTATCAGGCAGACTAGCACGCATATTGACAGGTTTTTTCAGCGGGGTATTCTCATTTTTGGGCAACAAGCGGCGGTTGACGACTCCCATATCTGAGAAAGTTGAGGGCGTAGCGACCGGTTTTTTGGCTGCCGGTTGGCCATATGCATGTGTTCCAGATAAGCCCTCTGGCATATTCGAACGCATAAAGACCTCACGAATATAATCGACAATATCGGCAATTTCACCGGCACTGAGCTGAACGCCAAAGGCGGCCATCGGTGTACCTTTAACACCATAGGTTGCGGAATTGATCATTCGCTCACGGCTAAGTTCACGGCGAGAAGCTTCGGTGGTGAAATTACGCGGTCGAGAGCGCAGCAGATTGCTGCCCCATTTTGCACTTTGCCCATGATCGCCATGACAGACCGAGCAGGTCTGAGCATAGAGTTTTTTGCCACGACCAACATCGCCTGCACCAACCGGTGGCATGAAGAATTCACGTACATAATCGACTACTTCTTCGATTTCTTTGCTACTTAGCTGCTTTTTCCAGGCAACCATTGCAGTGCCGGGCCGACCGTTGGTGACAGAGTGGATCATGCGTTCACGGGTTAGTCTGCGTGCAGTTTTCTGCAGAGTAAAGTTTGCGGGTGGCGGCAGCATACTGGATTCCGCATGAGAATTTCCATCCCCCTTGTCACCGTGACAGACTGAACAGTAATTGTGATAAATTAATGCTGGGTTGGTTGTCGATGTCGATGTCTCGGCCTGGATTTGCGTGCTGAGAAAAAGACTGCTGACAAGGATTAAGGTATACAGTGGAAAAGAAAACTTATACATAGGCATGCCGGACTCTCGAACGGTGAATGAAAATAATAAATAAAAAATGATGATAGCGTACTTTGACTAATCTTTTTTATAAAAGCAATTATGATACCGATATTCTGATTTGAGCCTGCCAGAATAAAAGTAGACAAATACGCTCTTGTATACAGGCACAGTGTTTGTAAGTTAATGGCACTAATCTTGCGTACTTTAAACACGCGTAATTTTAGTCTTTGTGTGTGTGTTGAGAGAAAACTGTGATAGCACTCGAAACATGCTAATGTCATACAAACTAAAACGATAAGACGCGTATTCCAGCGTCTGCAGCGAAAAACGGGAGGATGGGTTTCGCTTCGTTCAGC
>JAADGZ010000119.1 GCA_013152045.1 Gammaproteobacteria bacterium | reverse complement strand
TAGCGATTACGATAACGATTAAGATCGAACAAACCAGACAACATAGGCTGTTCCTCCGCATAGCGTGCCTGAAACCAGTCTGCAATTTTCCAGAAACCTACCTGCGTGCGGCGCACACCAAAACGGGCAACAAAACGTTCGTAATCTTTCATGTTACGTATAGCGGCATACTCGTGGGTAAACTGTTCAACGCTTCCCAGCTTCACATCAAAGAAAAAATTGGGATAGGAACCTTCCAGACCTTTGAGAACCGTCATATGATCATTTTTGATATCCTGAATATCACGCTCTACATCGGCACCATTGTCCATAAAAAAAGACAGATTTTTGTAAGCCTTGTCCCGAATCAGGGAATAATCGAGATAACGCTGATTGCCGATCTTCACTCGCACATAGGCCAGATCAGGAAAAACACGGATCACTTCCCCGCCTATCTGCGCAATCTCACGCATATGATGGTTCGTTTGTCGTTCGATATCCGACACCGTTGCATCTTCACAGTTACGGTTATGACAACGATTGATCGCATCATCCAGCGGGGCAATCGCTGCGAGCCGCTGCTGAATATGCTGATAAAGCTCACGCTGGGGATCATCCGTCTGATAGCCGGTGACCCGATCCACACTGAGCCAGTCTTTGCGCGTGTTGAATATCAGTTCCTGCTTTGAGCGCATACCGACATACCAAGTGTTACGGATCGCTGTACGTTGACTGCTCGGAATGAAAGCCAGAAAATTATCCTCTCCCTCCATGCGCAAAAAATTCATATATAAGCGCGTATTGAGCTGATGACCAATATTGCCGTAGACGTTGAAACCTGCCACCAGTAAATAATGAATGCGCTCCAACAACGGATAATCGATCACCCAGGCCGTCTCCGGGTAATCGCCAAGAAGGCCATACCTGACTGAGGCGCTGTCAAAATGGCGGAATATAGTCAACGCCGCATTGCGATTATGACCCTCGCCATCCCATAAATGATTCATGGCTTGTGTCAAATTGACTGCGGGTATCTGACTAAAATACTTTTCCCGTGCCTCAACATAATGTTGATAGCGTTGCCAGTAATCTGTCCAGATACTGAACATATTAAACGTATCACCACGCTCGGCTGGCAATTGCAAATAATCCGAGACGGCATTCAGAAAATCGGAGTCATCAGAAAACATCTGATGCTCGGGGTTCAGAAACACCACCCAGAACCGATCTTCAATCACATTCAGGGCAATCTGTCCCCGGCAAACCGGTCCCTTGATGAAACCTTCGATGAAAAAACGCGCATCGTCCAATAAAAACCGGTAGCGTGAAGCGGGCGGAATAGCTGAAAAAGCCTTGAGGGGATTAGACGCGACTTCTGGCTGATAAGATGGCAGACGTTTAACCAGGTAATCCGGTTTAAAAAACAGCTCTCTATAGCGCCGCATACGTGCATCAGACAAGCTATAGACCACATGATTCTTGGCAACGATACTAGGCGTATAATGCACAAAACGGTAATAGAATTTGGCCGTACCTGGATTGTCGAAGGGCCGGATGCTGGCGATTTCATCCACCGCCTGAGGACGGTTGGTACGCGAACGCACTAGCCGAAAAAATTCTCGCACGGGTGCTTTTTCAAAATGAATATGGGCTAAAAACAGGTGTTCGTATAAATAACGGCTGACCAGCTTCTGCCGCAGACTGGAGCCATTTAGAAATGTTTCCCATTTATCTACCTGCCGGCGAGCCTCACCCGAGATCCCCGCAGGTTCATCCCGGGGTGCGCCCTGGGCCAGCCACTGCACCAGGGTCCGGTATTCGGCCTCACTAAGATTGGGCATGGCATAGGGCATACCCCAGGCCGGTGTCTTGCGCGCATAATCTGCAAAAGTCTCCATACTCGGACAGATCTGCTTGCGATCCAGGCTGATATCAAAACTGTCCGGCAGACGCCCCACTCGGGGCTGTGGATGCCGTTGCTTCAAACGCAACATCTGGTAGAGCAGCGAATTTTCCAGATTCTGTTGCGGATCTTTGGTATTAACTTCATTCAAAACCGAAGAAAACCCCCGATCCCGCCATTCACGAGTGGTTTTTGCATCAATGAACAGGCGCGTTGGCTCCACCCCCAGGATACGCTGGCCATCATAGACCCGCGCCCGGTTCGCCCCCCGCTGCAAACCTTCGTAAGAAGAGAGCTTCAACTGGCAGGGCGCATCATAACAACCATGACAGACCACACAACGCCGGTCGATAATCGGTCGGACCTTATGTGCATAAGAAATCGGCCGTGCTGGCAAGCTCAGCAACAAATTGTAATCCAGCTGTACCGGCTCACTAAGCGGCGAAGTACTCTGGGATGAGCAGGCCGAGAGCAGCACAAACAAACCATAGCCCATGCGGCGAATCAGCCAAATGCCCCGAACAACAGATACATCAGCCTGTTTCATCGAAATCCCTGCTGGCGTCATTATTTCCATATTTGCATCGTTTTTAAGCTAACAGGAGAATATCAGCAATAAACCATGCCAAACCAATATAGGTAGCAGGCAGCCGTTGTCACCACCGATTCAGGCAGAACGATTTTCAGCGCTGCTGAATTTCACTCGAAAACCCAAGAACTCGACATTCTTGCGATCTTTAAGATTATCGTAATCCTCGGCAACCACATAAGCATCGATCAGCCATTCGCCATCCTGATCCAGAATGTCTACCTCGGAAATATTGTAAATACATTCCTTGCCGAACAAACTGGCAACTTTCGTGGCAATCTCCCTACCTTCACCATGGCGGGTATCCCAACTTTTATGTATGCGCGCCCGCTCCTCATCGGATGAATGCATCCACTCTTCAATATTGATTGGTGACATAATTTACCCCCGTTGAAATATAGTAAAATTGAAAATAATGATGATGTTCTGAAACCGGCTTTTATTATTATCGTTAAAAATAACAAGGTTATAATGCCCCGCTTCAGGGCTTTGTTATCTGATCCAGATCAATAGCAAACCCTGACCTTACAGGCAAATAAAAGCGTTCATCAGACGACAAATAGTTGTAATAAACCAGCCTGCCGCAAACGCTGGGAAATGGGCCGGAAGAAGT
>JAADGZ010000290.1 GCA_013152045.1 Gammaproteobacteria bacterium | reverse complement strand
CTAAAGGAAGCCTGAGTGGATCAAGGGGGATGGCATTTGGGTTTTGGCAATAGCGTTGTCCATAGACAAAACTTGCCTGTATGTCTCGGCCGATTTGTTCTATTCGAAGACGCCCGGCCACCGTAGGGGTGATCTGGCCAGGTAGTACTAACGTTACATAAGCTTCAGAAATCATTATCCAGATCTTCGTTCAGCTTCTTTGATTGGCGACTTCGGCGAGGTAAATACTGACGTTCCAGTCGCTTGCCGGTTTCATCATGATCCGGATTAAAAACAATCTGCAAATCTGAAAGACGTCCGAGTAACCATGCTGCTGTTACCCATGGACCTAAAGCAACACTTGGATCACCACGTTCCATACGTTGTAAGGTGGCGCGCGAAATCATTAAGCGCTCTGCAAAATCCTTCTGTGATTGCCTGCGGCGTTGGCGGGCAATTTTGAGTCCTTCACCGAGTCCGTTGAGAACCCTGGCAACTTCAGGAGGAAAGGCTGTTTTTGCTAAAGAAGACTTAGCCATGACTTATATATAACTCATTAATGCCGGATGTGCATCATATATAAGTCATTATCAGCATATTTTCAAGTTGTTTCCATTCATTAATAGTGCCATCTTAATAAATTTACTGCTTCTTATCAGAAAATACGTTCAGATGACTTTAGAAAATCGCTGTTCTGTTTTGTTGCGCAGGTAAATGTCGAACACCATGCAGATATTACGGATCAGTAATTTGCCGGGCGAGCTTACCGTGATGCGCTGCTCTCTGATGTCAACCAGGCCATCGTCCATCATCGGTTTGAGATCGTCCAGCTCGCGAGAAAAATAATCTTTAAAGTTAATCTTGAACTGTTTTTCAATATCGGCAAAGTCGAGTACAAAATTACAGATAAGCTGGTTGATTACCGCCCGCCGCACCAGGTCATCGGCGCTCAGGCTAACGCCGCGAAAAATAGCGAGTTCATTGTTGTCGATGCGGGCCGTGTAATCGTCCATGGGCTTGAGGTTTTGCGCATAGCAATTCCCCACCATGCTGATCGAGGTGACGCCCAGCGCTATTAGATCACAGTCGGCATGGGTGGAATAGCCCTGAAAATTTCGATACAGCAAGCCATTGGCTTGGGCGATTGCCAGTTCGTCATCCGGTTTGGCAAAGTGATCCATGCCGATGTACACGTAACCTGCGGCGATTAGCGTTTCAATCGTGCTTTTCAGGATCGCTAGTTTTTCGTCCGCTTTGGGCAAGTCGTTTTCATTAATACGCCGCTGTGGTTTGAATATCTCCGGCAGGTGCGCGTAATTAAAAACCGAGAGTCGATCCGGATTCATGGCCAGCACTTTTTCCAAGGTGGCAGAAAATGTCGTGCTGCTCTGGTGCGGAAGACCGTAAATCAGATCCAGGCTGACAGAATGAAACCCTTCCTTGCGTGCGGCTTGCATCACCGCGTAGGTTTGTTCTTCTGACTGGATCCGGTTGACGGCCTTTTGTACATTAGGATCAAAATCCTGCACCCCAAGGCTCATACGATTGAAACCGACTTCACGCAATATAGCGATGGTTTCCGCCGTCGCTTCGCGTGGATCAATTTCAATCGAGTATTCCCCTTCGCTGTCATCCACCAGGTTGAAATATTTGCGCGTTATCGTCATTAGCTCACGCATCTCGGCGTGGCTGATAAAGGTGGGTGTGCCCCCGCCCCAGTGCAACTGTCTTACCTTGCGGCTCGGATCGACCAGTTCGCTCTGCATGGCCAGCTCTTTATAAACCCGGCGTAAATAGGGTTCCGCCCGACTTCGATCTTTGGTGGCGATTTTGTTGCAACCACAATAAAAACAGATGGTGTCGCAGAAGGGAATATGAAAATAGAGCGACAAATCGCGGGTTGAGGCATTGCTGGCCTCGACCTGTGCTTTGTAGTCAGCAACACTGAAGTCGTTATGAAACTGTACCGCAGTCGGATAAGAGGTATAACGCGGACCCGCCTTGTCGTAACGGCGGATTAGATCGGAATCAAATATAATCTCGGACATGATGCTCTTCGAAGCTAAGGAGGAGGCCTCAGTATAACAGGCGACAGGACGGACGTTTAGTGGCAAAGATTACTCTTCTGCTGTTTCTAATCCCTTCCGGTGTGTGTTGTTAATCAGACTTAGCAAGCCCTTGAATGGCAGAATAAGATTGCTCTGACCTTTCACGAAGGTCATAAAAGGAAGATCTTCATCACCGAATTCATAGCGTTCTTCTTTTAGGCTATTCAATAAATCAGTCAATTGCTGTTCCATAATATCCACAAAATTCAGTGCGCCTTCCATGAACTCTTCATCAAACTCTACAGAGAAACGCAGTTCCTCAACTTCAAACAAAGCCTGTTCTACCAGATCGATATATTTCTCAAGTGTTGCGGGCCGTTTCATCATTATTTCTTTCTCCAGAAAACTAGTTTTCTTACAGGCGCTTTGCCATCTCGGCAAAATCAGTATGATAATCGGAAAGTTGGCGGGCTTCGAGCAAAAATACCCCCTCACCTCCATATTCGAAATCCAGCCAGGTAAAGGGAACCTGCGGAAACTGCTGGCTCAGCGCCTCGGCACTATTGCCGACTTCAACAATAATCACTCCGTCGGGCTGCAAATAGGCAGGCGCATCCCGCAGCATGGGAACGACCAGATCCAGCCCCCGGCTACCCGCCGCCAGTCCCAGTTCCGGTTCACGCCGGTATTCATCCGGCAATCCGGCCATATCTTCTGCATCCACATAGGGCGGGTTGGAAACAATTAGATCATAGCGCCGCCCCTCCAACGCACTGAATAAATCCGACTCGAACAGATGCACCCGATCCTGCAAGTTATGCTCACCGATATTGCGCAGGGCAACATCCAGCGCTCCGCTGGAAATATCGCTGGCATCCACCTGTGCCTGTGGCAACGCGCAGGCAGTGGCGATAGCGATACAGCCACTGCCGGTGCATAAATCCAGCACCCGCTCGACTCGCTCCGGCGCCAACCAGGGGCGGAATTCACTGGCAATCAGCTCGGCTATGGGAGAGCGCGGCACCAGCACCCGCTGATCCACATAAAAAGGCAAACCGGCAAACCAGGCCTGCCGGGTAAG
>JAADGZ010000160.1 GCA_013152045.1 Gammaproteobacteria bacterium | reverse complement strand
GAAGTGGTCCATCAACGGATATGCTGGAAGGTAAAAAACAGCATGAATATATACAGCAAAGGTTTTAATCTAGTGCTTCAGACTCAATTTGACCGTTACACAGATTTATTTTTTGATAAAAAACTGCAATTGATTCAACAAATGCTGAATGGTTTGTTTTGATGCGGGATTATTTTCCCGTATGGCATTTTCAATTTGCTGGCATATAGCGGAGATCTCTGGGAAATCGAAGCTACCGGCTGAACCTGCCAGACTATGTACCAAAATCAGAAATTCACCCCCCGAAGCGGGTGCTGTTTCGGCACTAAGCCAGTGCTGTCCTGTGCTGATGATCTGTCCTAGACGAATGGGCAAATCGTTGCAAAACTGTTGTTGCAGCACAGCGTAACGGCCCTGAAAGCCAGATAAATCGTTGTTCATAGTCGTTCATCCAGTCCATTGGTTTATTTGAAAATAATAGATTGTAGCAGGCGAAGCAAATTTTGGTTTGTTGACTCTTGTTCTATGGTCACGGTTTGGCCGTCAATCTGGTAAAATAGCAGAATGGATATTTCTCACATTCTTGATCCTTTGAACGAGGCTCAACGGCAGGCGGTTTGTGCTCCGGCTGGGCATGTGCAAGTACTGGCTGGGGCTGGTAGTGGCAAGACCCGGGTGCTGGTGCATCGTATCGCCTGGTTGCTGCAGGCCGAAGGTATTTCACCCTACGGTATTTTAGCGGTGACCTTTACCAACAAAGCATCGGGTGAAATGCGTGGGCGCATTGAACAACTCTTGAATATTCCCGCCAGTGGCCTATGGGTGGGGACTTTTCACGGTATTGCGCATCGCCTGCTGCGCACTCACTGGCAGGAAGCCGGCCTGGTGCAGGATTTTCAGATCATGGATAGTGACGATCAGTTGCGCAGCCTGCGCCGACTGATCCGCGAGCAAGGTATTGATGAGAATCACTATCCTGCACGTGAAGTGCAATGGTATATCAGTGCGCGCAAGGATGAAGGCCTGCGTCCGCAGAATATCGACTGCCATAATGATGCTCACCTGCATCAGATGATCGAAATTTACCGCGCCTATGACGCTATGTGCCAGCGCTCGGGGCTGGTGGATTTTGCCGAGTTATTGCTACGTGCGCATGAGCTGTGGTTGAAGCAGCCGCAACTTTTGCGTCATTATCAGCAGCGTTTCCAGCATATTCTGGTGGATGAATTTCAGGACACCAATACCATCCAGTACGCCTGGATACGCATGTTGGCGGGCACTGATAGCCATGTCTTTGCCGTGGGTGACGATGATCAGTCGATTTACGGCTGGCGCGGCGCGCGGGTAGAAAATATTCACCAGTTCAGTAAGGATTATGCAAACACGAGCATTTTCCGCTTGGAGCAGAATTATCGTTCCACCGGCAACATTCTCAATGCCGCCAATAGGCTTATCGCCAACAACAGCGAGCGCATGGGCAAGAACCTCTGGACCGAGGGCAGCGATGGCGAAAAAATTCGTCTGTATGGTGCATTCAATGAGTTGGATGAAGCCAATTACATTGCCGGGCAAATTCAGGACTGGGTCGATGGCGGCGGACTGCGTAGTGACTGCGCGTTGCTTTATCGTTCCAACGCCCAGTCGCGGGTATTGGAAGAGGCACTGATCAAAAATGCAATTCCCTATCGAGTTTACGGCGGCCTGCGTTTCTTCGAACGTCAGGAAATTAAGGATGCACTGGCTTATTTGCGACTGGTCAACAATCATCAGGATGATGCTTCGCTGGAGCGCATTATTAACCTGCCCACCCGTGGTATTGGTAATCGTACGGTTGAAGCCTTGCGCGAGATGGCTCGCAGCAGCGAGATATCTATGTGGCAGGCGCTGTGGCAGATGCAGGAAGACAAAGCTTTGCCTGCACGGGCACTGGGCGCGCTGAAAAATTTTGCCGATCTGATTGATTCACTAAAAGCCGCGACGAGCGAGCTGGAGTTGGCCGAAAAGATTGAACAGGTGATCCAGCACAGTGGCCTTAAGGCACATTACGAAAAGGAAAAAGGTGAGAAGGGACGCGCGCGACTGGAAAATCTGGAGGAACTGGTCAACGCCGGTCGTTCGTTTAACGTCGATGACTATGACAGTGAACTGCCAGAAATGGATGAAGTGACCGCCTTTCTTTCTCATGCGGCGCTGGAGGCCGGAGAGACTCAGGCCGATGAATGGGACGACTGTGTGCAGTTGATGACCCTGCATTCAGCCAAAGGGCTGGAGTTTAAACAGGTGTTTCTTTGCGGCATGGAAGAGGGCTTGTTCCCCCACCGCCTGTCAGCCGAAGATCCCGTGCGTCTGGAAGAAGAACGTCGACTTTGTTATGTGGGCATGACCCGGGCAATGGAAAGATTGAACTTGTGTTATGCCGAGAAGCGCAGACTTTATGGCGATGATAAATATACTCGCCCCTCTCGTTTTCTCAGAGAGATCCCGGAAGAGTATATTGATGAAGTGCGTATGCAGACATTTTCTTCCGCGCCTGTTGTTCATTCTACCAGCCGTTCCTTTATCCAGGAAGAAAATGCGACGGGTATTGCTCTGGGACAACGGGTGCAGCATCAAAAGTTTGGTGAAGGCGTGGTGCTGAACTACGAAGGTCAGGGTCGCCATGCTCGGGTGCAAGTTAATTTCGCCAGTGCCGGGAGCAAATGGTTGGTACTGGAATATGCCAATCTAGTTTTATGCTAAATACGCGCTCCGAATTTCTGTCCAGTCAAAACCGTTAGTCCTGAGCTGTTCAGTCAACCCGTTCGCCCTGAGCTGTTCAGTCAAACCCGTTGTTCGCCCTGAGTTGTCCAGTCAAACCCGTTCGCCCTGAGCTTGTCGAAGGGTGAATATCTTTAGGTTCACGGTTCGACAAGGCTCTCCTGAGCAAGTCCGAAGGGCTCACCACGAACCTAAAACTTTGTAGTGGACAGAAATTCGAAACACTTATTTAGGCGTTCGGTTGAAATAATTTTTCCAGATACCGTATGCAAGCGTTAACACGGTTATTGAATAATAGCGGCTTCTGTTATTTGCTGGTTAACCGCTGTTATCCAGCCTGGGGCGCTGACGAGTTTGTCAGGCTTGCCAAGATAATGCC
>JAADGZ010000281.1 GCA_013152045.1 Gammaproteobacteria bacterium | reverse complement strand
GAAAAGCCATGGGCGGTATCAGTTTGCCCTCACTGTTGCGCAGGCGAATGAGAAGTTCGCAAAAGTTGCTGTAGTGACTATCCTGGTTGATGGGAATGATTTTCTGGCAGTGAAAAATAAAGGCATTGCTGTCCAACGCTTGTTGAATATCTTTTATCCAACGTATTTCTGTTTTGCGTTTTGAATATTCAACATTGTCTTCACGGTAAACCTGAACCTGGTTGCGGCCATTTTCCTTGGCGGTATAACAGGCTGTATCCGCAGCACTGAGTACATCCGATGCACCGCCGGATTCAGCCGTTATCGGTACCAGACCTATGCTAACGCCAACTTCGAAAGTATTGTTACCCCAGGGAAAACGGGTTTCCTTGATGGTGGTGCGTATGATGTTAGCAATTTTATGCGCCTGTTGCTCATTACAACCTTCCAACAGTACGCCGAATTCGTCTCCCCCCAGACGGGCGAGCACGTCACTTTTTCTCAGCAGGGGCAATAGTTTGTGCGCCAGTTGTTTCAGCAGTTCATCTCCGGCGGCATGGCCGGCGGAATCGTTGACGACCTTGAATTGATCCAGATCCAGATAGCATAGTGCATGGCAGGTTTTTTCGTTGCGAGCATTCTGAATGATCTGGCCCAGGCGTAGTTCAAATTCACGCCGGTTGACCAGTCCGGTGAGGCTGTCATGGGTGGCCTGATAAGTCAGCTTGTAGGACATGGAGCGCATGTCGCTGACATCGCGGAAAGTCAGAATGGCGCCAAATATATCATGCTTGTCATCCATGATAGGGGCGGCAGTCAATTCAATGGCAAACTCCTTGCCATCTTGTCTAATCAAGACAATATCTTCGGTAATGGAGAGAATGACATGCTCATTAAGGGCGATGCTGATGGGGTTATCCGCTTCAAGATGGTTGTTTTCAGAAATAATGCGGAAAATTTCCTGTAGCGGTTTATTGAAGGCACTGTCACAGGCATAGCCGGTCAGATGTTCGGCTACGGGGTTTATGAATTGTACATAACCTCGGTTGTCAGTGGTAATAACCGCATCACCAACGGATTGCAGAGTGACCTGGGCTAGTTCTTTTTCCTGGGTGATATTTTTTTCAATACGCCTGATTCGGCGGGTAGTGTAAATAGCAATGGCGATACCGAGCAGCAGGGCCAGACTGATTAAAATATAAAGTATGTTTTTTGTATGCTGGTTTGACTGGGCAGCCAGGGTCTTGATCTCTGCGATGGACTCATGTTGCAGTTGTTGTAGTTGGGCAATATATTTAATGACCTTGTTTTGTGCCTGGATAGTTTCGCTGGTCATTAATTGTCTAGCTTGTTTTAGTTTTCCTTCCAATGCCAGTTGCACAACCTGGTGCTGAATGGGAACCGTATAGTTTGATGCTTCGGCCTGTTGTTCTAGTAGGTGCTGTTCCTTTGCGCTTAGATTCATGTCCCTGAATTTGTTATACGCAATACTGAATTCGGTTGCCTGCTGGTTAAACTGCATGTAGGCATCATCCCTTTTGAAGGGATCATTTTCTGTTATCATCATGTAAAGATTGAGGCTGCGCTCGCGGGCAGCTGTGTGCATGGTTTTGATTAGCTCAAGTTTTATACTTATTCGTTCAATAACAGTGTCAAGATCCTGATGTGCATGGTTGGACTGGCTGATGCTGAAAAAACCGATGCCAATACAGAGCAGAATCATGAGGCTAAAGGCGAGAGACAATAGAGCGAGACTAATGGAAGGATGCTCATTCCTTGCCGCTGGTTGGCTATGTTTTTTTATGTAAGTCATACCGATGGGTTAATTTATCTGTCTCTGACAGCGAGTATAATTTATAATCATTGTTATTATACAATATACACAGTTAAGGATAGTTTATTAACGGGCGCTTTTCTGTGGCCGCTGAGTCTCTCAAGAGACTGTGTCCAAATCGTTATTTTAAATAATACAAATATGAGAAACATTCCTCATGTCAGGTAATAGTATAGGCAAGATATTCAGTGTTACAGGTTTTGGTGAAAGTCATGGCCCGGCAATAGGCTGTATTGTTGATGGCTGTCCACCCGGAATGTTGCTGTCGGAGTCTGACTTACAGACAGATCTGGATCGCAGAAAACCAGGTACTAGCCGCCACACTACCCAGCGGCGAGAACAGGATCAAGTGCAGATCCTGTCTGGTGTTTTTGAGGGTAAAACCACCGGTGCGCCTATCGGCCTGATCATTCATAACACGGATCAGCGTTCCAAAGATTATTCAAAAATTATGGATCGTTTTCGTCCGGGACATGCGGATTACACCTATCAGCAGAAATTTGGTATTCGTGATTATCGTGGTGGCGGGCGTTCTTCGGCGCGGGAAACGGCGATGCGCGTGGCTGCCGGTGCAATTGCTAAAAAATACCTGCAAGAAAAATACGGCATCGAAATACGCGGTTATATGGCGCAACTAGGGCCGATAAAGGCTGAAGCTTTTGATTGGAACGCGGTTTCTGAAAATGCTTTCTTTTTTCCTGATGCCGCTAAAGTTGAAGAACTAGAAGCTTATATGGATGCCCTGCGCAAGCAAGGCAATTCTATCGGCGCACGTATCAATGTGGTTGCGACCGGGGTGCCGCCGGGACTGGGTGAGCCAATTTTCGATCGCCTGGATGCGGAGCTGGCGCATGCGCTAATGAGTATTAATGCTGTCAAGGGCGTGGAAATCGGCGCCGGTTTTGAATCGGTAGTACAGAAAGGCAGCGAGCATCGGGATGAAATGACGCCCGAGGGGTTTCTTTCCAACCATGCTGGCGGCGTGCTGGGCGGAATTTCCTCCGGTCAGGATATTCTTGCCAGCATTGCCCTGAAACCCACCTCAAGCCTCAGATTACCCTGCCAGAGCGTGGATATTCATGGCAAGCCGGTAGAGGTTGTCACCGAAGGTCGTCATGATCCCTGCGTCGGCATTCGCGCCACGCCTATTGCCGAGGCCATGATGGCGATGGTGCTGATGGATCACGTCCTGCGCCAGCGTGCACAGAACATGGATGTGGTGTCGGAGACGCCGATTATCCCCGCTGTGTTCAAGCCAGAGGCCAGCGATTAACGCAGAGAACGCCAAGACGCAGAGACGCAGAGA
>JAADGZ010000236.1:18319-24373 GCA_013152045.1 Gammaproteobacteria bacterium | reverse complement strand
TTGTTTGTTTGCGAATAATCTTCTTTGTTCACGTTGTAATTTTGCTCTGGCGCATTCTCAGCCTTTGACCCAGCTTGAGCTTGATTGCGCGCCTGTTCATCAGAAGGTTTACGGCGACGACGACCGCCCCGGCGACCGCGCCGACTACTGGATCCGGCTTCACGATTCTGGGTCGGTGCTTTTTCCTCTGTCTGCGTTTTTTCACCTTCCGCGGTTACGACGCCCTTGGCCTGCCCATTTTGATCTCTAGGTTTATTACGCGGCTGATTACGGCCGGAGGAGCGGTTTGCTTTTCGTGCTGTATTTTTTTCCTGCTGTTCATCATTGCGCGGCTCATTTCTTCTACCCGCATTCCGGTTGCGGCCTGCTGACTGGCGTCTGCGCTGAGGCCGCTGTTCGGATTCCGTTTTGCGCGCAACGCTTCGATCGCTACCCGCAGACGCTTCTTCACCATTGGCAAACAGGGCTTTCCATAGCTTGACGATTAAACCGGGTTGTTCCGCTGGCTCGCTTTCCGTTGATGAAGGTGGTCGCGGTGTAGCAGGACTTACCGATTTTACCGCAGGAACTTCCGCAGGTTTATGCGATTCGTTTCCAGCACTATGTGAGTCTACGGAAACATCCTTCTCTTTCACCATTTCATAGCTGTTACGCCGATCATCTTCGGAAAGATCTTCCTCGCGTAAACGCTGAACTTCATAATGCGGAGTTTCCAGAGCCATATTGGGAATCAACAATAGATTCAGGCCATGTCGTTTTTCAATTTCAGACAATACATCACGTTTTTCATTCAGCAGGAAACTGGCAACATCCACCGGCACCTGGGCCACTACCCGTGCGGTGTTTTCCTTCATGGCTTCTTCTTCAAGCACCCGCAGAATGGAAAGAGAAAGAGACTCCACCCCGCGGATACTGCCCTGACCGCTGCAACGCGGGCAAACGCCCTGGCTGGATTCCCCCAGTGACGGGCGCAGACGCTGACGCGACATTTCCAGCAAACCAAAGCGAGATATACGCCCCACCTGTACCCGCGCCCGATCGACCTTGAGCGCATCACGTAGGCGATTTTCGACCGTTGGTTGCGACTTGGACCCATATCGATAAAGTCAATCACTACCAGTCCGCCAAGATCACGCAAACGCAACTGACGGGCAATTTCATCCGACGCTTCAAGATTAGTATTCAGCGCCGTTTCTTCAATATCGCTGCCCTTGGTGGCGCGCGCCGAGTTGATATCAATCGATATCAGTGCTTCAGTATGATCAATAACTAAAGCGCCGCCAGAAGGCAGACGAACTTCACGTTGGAAAGCTGACTCAATCTGAGACTCAATTTGGTAACGGGTAAACAGCGGTACCGGATCGCTATATTGCTTCACCTTGTTTAAATTATGCGGCATCACCTGTGACATGAAATCGCGGGCTTGCTGATAAACGCGGGGTTCGTCGATAATGATCTCGACGATATCGTTACGCAAATAATCGCGAATAGCGCGGGTGATCAGGCTGCTTTCCTGATAGATCAGAAAGGGTGCAGATTTATTCTGCGCTGCCTCATCGATGGAACGCCACAGGCTAACCAGATAATCCAGATCCCATTGTAACTCCTCGATATTCTTACCCAGACCGGCAGTGCGGATAATCAGCCCCATATCCGAGGGAATATCCAGCGCACTCAGCGCATCGCGAGCCTCGGAACGCTCAGCGCCCTCAATCCGACGAGAAACCCCGCCTGCTCGCGGGTTATTAGGCATGAGTACGGAATAACGTCCAGCGAGACTAATAAAGGTAGTCAGCGCTGCGCCCTTGTTGCCACGCTCCTCTTTGGAAACCTGGATAACCAGTTCCTGGCCTTCGCGCACGACATCTTTGATATTTACTTTGCCTGGCCCGGATTCGGCTGACTTGTCGAAATAACTGCGGGAAATTTCTTTCAGGGGTAAAAAACCATGACGTTCCGCCCCATAATCCACAAAGGCGGCTTCGAGACTAGGTTCGACGCGAGTAATCTTGGCTTTGTAAATATTGGCTTTTTTACTGACGCGATGGGTGGTTTCAATATCCAGATCATAAATACGCTGGCCATCGACCAGTGCAACACGCAACTCTTCTGGCTGAGTTGCATTAAACAACATTCTTTTCATTATAAGGCCTTATTTTATAAGGCGCTCGACCATTTTTGGTTAAATATTTGCGTATTTATCTACCTGTGTAATAACCTGGATGCAATGCGTATGGGCACCGCGAACTATAAAAAGACTTCGATATTCCAGAGCTATCTCACGCAAAAATTACCTGATGCGGGAGCGCAGTTAATTCATCTAGCATCGCCAAAAACAATATTCCTTTTTTACCGGCGAATTCAGCTGCTTGTTTTTTTCCTGTACCGTTTGTCACACAAACGATTCAAAATCGGATCCAATTTCTTTCTTTACTCTACACGTAATATAGCTTCCTGCACAGTTTTGGTGCAAGTCTTACACGCAGACTATGTGCATTTAATTAAAATGCAATAAAACTGGAGTTAGTTCACTATATCAGTGTTCTACAAGGGGTTCAAATCTCTGCAACATTCAGGCTCAGATCCACACACTAGCATGTTAGAATACGATGATGGAAAAGTCGGATAATAAAAATCCCCCCGCAGAGCAAAAAACAGGAGTTCGATTCGTGAGCATCAATGCCGACCAAGCCGGTCAACGCATTGATAATTTTCTCCTCACACGGCTTAAAGGCGCGCCCAGGAGCCTAATTTACCGGATTTTGCGCAAAGGCGAAGTTCGCGTGAATAAAGGCCGGATCAAACCCTTATACAAACTGCAGGCTGGAGACGAAGTCCGTATTCCGCCAGTAAGACTATCCGACAAGCCGACAACCAAGCCAAGTCGCTCGGCCATCGAGGTCATTGCTGAAAATATCCTCTACGAAGACAAACGCCTGCTGGTGCTGAATAAACCCACTGGCTTTGCCGTCCACGGAGGCAGCGGCCTGAGTTACGGTATCATCGAGGCCCTGCGCACTCTGTTTCCCAACGCTCCCTACCTAGAATTGGTACACCGGCTAGATCGGGATACCTCCGGCTGCCTGCTGATTGCCAAGAAGCGCAGTATGTTGCGCTTCTTGCACGAACAGCTGCGTGAACATCGCTTGCGTAAACAATATCTAACCCTGGTCAAAGGCCTCTGGCAAGGCGGCAAACAGACGATCAACGCGCCCCTGCGCAAAAACACCCTGCGCTCTGGCGAACGCCTCGTACGAGTAGATGACAGCGGCAAAGCGGCTATTAGTCACTTCAAACCCCGCGCCACCTCCGACCTGGCCAGTCTAATGGAGGTTGATCTGGAAACCGGACGCACTCATCAAATCCGGGTTCATGCCGCCTATAGTGGCCACCCTATTGCCGGGGACGAGAAATACGGCGAGGCTGATTTTAATCAGAAAATGCGAAACTACGGTCTCAAACGCCTGTTCCTGCATGCCAGCAAAATTTCCTTCGCCCTGACTCCAGATTCAGAGGAAACCATTGAGGTGCAAGCACCACTGGAAACCTCACTGCAACACACATTGAAACAACTGGATTTAATAAAATGAGTGAATCGACCCAATTAATCGTATTTGACTGGGATGGCACCCTGATGGATTCACAAGCGCGTATCGTCAACTCCATGCGGGCAGCGATTGAGGAGCTGGCATTAGCGCCACGCAGCCAACAGCAGATGAGCGAGGTCATTGGTCTTGGGCTAGCAGAAGCCTTAGCCATACTTTATCCACAAGGAAGTCCGGCTGAACATACCGCGTTAACCGAACGTTACCGCTATCATTTTGTCGAAGCCAACTCGACACCCTCCGCCCTGTTTGCCGGTGTCAAGGCCATGCTGGCCGAACTCAATGAGCAGGGCCACTTTCTTGCCGTAGCCACCGGTAAAGGTCGGCGCGGTCTCGACCGTGTGCTCGAAGAAACCGATACCGGAGGCTTTTTTCATATGACACGCTGCGCCGATGAGAGTTTTTCCAAACCTCACCCACAAATGTTACTGGAAATCATGGATCAGCTTGGAGTGGATACCAAGGATACATTAATGGTCGGCGACACCGAATATGATCTGCAAATGGCCAACAATGCCAGCGTCCCGTCTCTCGCAGTCAGTTATGGTGTACATGATCTAGAGCGCCTGTTAAATTGCAGGCCGCTGGATTATGTTGATAATATTCCTGCCCTGCACCACTGGCTGCAGACAAAATATACCGTTGCCGCATAACCCCTAGATTCAGGATGAAATCATGTTTGACAAAAAACCCATTGGCTCCCACTCTGAAAAAGAACATGATGAAAAATGGCAGCAAGACATCATTAATCGGCTTGCTTTTGCCGCTATCAATGAACAGAAACGCAGTCGCCGCTGGGGCATCTTTTTTAAATCGCTAATTTTTGTTTATCTGTTTATGATTTTCATCGTCGCTTACTTTCCTCACAAAGAAGGCAGCGGTAATATCACGCTCGGCAAGCACACCGCCCTGGTTCAGTTAAACGGCGTCATCGCCAGCAACACAGAAGCCAGTGCCGACAACATTATCACCGGCCTGCGCAATGCCTTTGAAGACAGTGACACCGTTGGCGTCATTCTACGCATCAACAGTCCCGGTGGCAGTCCGGTTCAGGCGGGTTATATTAATGATGAAATCTACCGTCTGCGTAAAAAATATCCCAAAATAAAACTCTATGCCGTGATTACCGATATATGCGCATCCGGGGGCTATTACATTGCCGCTGCCGCAGATGAAATTTATGCCGACAAAGGCAGCGTGGTCGGTTCCATCGGCGTCATCATGAATGGCTTCGGTTTTGTTGATAGCATGAAAAAACTGGGCGTTGAACGGCGAGTCTACACATCCGGCAAGCACAAAGCCTTTCTTGACCCCTTCTCAAAAGAAAACCCGGAAGAAGTCAGCCACATCAAAACCTTATTGAACGATATCCATCAACAATTTATTGATGTGGTTAAAAAAGGCCGTGGCAACCGACTGAAAAATGATCCTAATTTATTTTCCGGCTATGTCTGGACCGGAGAACAAAGCGTCAAACTCGGTCTGGTCGATGCACTGGGCAGCAGCAGCTATGTCGCACGCGAAGTTATCAAGGCAAAGAAAATCGTGGATTTCACACCCAAGCCTAATTACCTGGATCGCTTTGCCAAACGCTTCGGCATGGCTATGGCCAAAACTGTCACCCAGGTGCTGGGTATGCAGGAAGGGACTATCCAGTAATTTTAAATTAGTTTTTAAACGCAGAGGACGCTAAGTCGCAAAGACGCAGAGTTTTTTATAACAAACAACCCCGTCTTGTATGAGTTCCACCAGGTATTTATACGCAAAAAAGCCTGGGAACAGAGATAAATAATTTGTAACTGTTCCGTACAATTTTAAATATGCTCTATTTATAGCACAGAGCTATCAATGTAGGTTGGGCAGAGCAACGCGAAGCCCAACAGGCATGGCTTAATTGTTGGGCTTCGCGTTGCTCTGCGCCAACCTACGGAGCTGAATAGTTTCAATAATTTTCTCTGCGTCTTTGCGACTCTGCGTCCTCTGCGTTAATCACAAAGACTCATCAGATAAGCATAACGCCCTCTCGCTCCAGCATGCGCACCAGCCGGATCAGCGGCAAGCCCATCAGGGTATTCGGATCATCGCCCTGCAGTTTTTCAAACAGACAAATTCCTAATGCTTCCGATTTGAAACTACCGGCACAATTATAAGGCTTTTCTTTTTGCAGATAATTTTCAATCTGCGTGTCGGTTAATTTGCGGAAAACAACATCAAAGGGCACCACTTCAAGCTGATGATTCCCGGTTGCTGCATTCAATAAACACAGCCCGGTATAAAAGCGCACCGTTTTACCCGATGCCTGTTGTAATTGTTTTACCGCTTGTTCATGTGATCCCGGTTTCCCCAGAATTTCATCATCGATCACCGCCACCTGATCAGAGCCAATAATTAAAGCATCCTCAGCAATCCCGGCGACCGCTTTTGCCTTGGCTGCGGCCAATCGTTGCAC
>JAADGZ010000236.1:16899-18310 GCA_013152045.1 Gammaproteobacteria bacterium | reverse complement strand
CGGGCGATTCACCCGCAAACCGGCTTTCATCCGTTTCCGGGTTCAGCATTTCAAATGGTAGATCCAGCTTTTCCAGAATAGTTTTTCGAAAAGGCGAAGTAGAGGCCAGAACAATCTTCATTTCTGCTCCAGATATTTTTCTCGAATCTCATCCAGTAAACCTCGAGATGCTTCTTCAACCAGATCGAAAACATATTCAAAGCCTTTAGGCCCGCCATAGTATGGATCGGGAACTTCACTTTCTTTCAGACCTGGCGCAAATTCAAGAAACAATCGTAATCTGTCTTCCAGACCTTCTGGTGCCATTTCTTCTAGTAATTGATAGTTATCCTGATCCATGGCAATCACGTAATGAAACTTTTTGAAATCTGCCGGTTTAACCTTGCGGGCTCGCAGATCGCTAATATCCAGTCCGCGAGAAAGGGCTGTTTGTTGCGCCCGGCGATCTGGCCGCTCTCCTATATGGTAGGCATGAGTGCCAGCAGAATCGGTTTTAATATGCTTGTCCAACTCATGTTGGCGAACAAGGTGACGGAACGCCCCCTCCGCCGTCGGTGAACGACAGATATTGCCCATGCAAACGAAAAGAACACTGATTTTACTCATTCTGAACTGATTATCCTGCTAATTTTTAAACGCCGCCAAGTGTAGCAAATATTGACCGGGCAATGGAAAAGCCAGGCCTTGAAATAATCAGCCTGTGCCTCAAGCTCTGTAGTATGAACAACACAGTCCCCACCAAATACTGGCACCGGCTAGAAGATGGCCGGGTTCAATGTGATCTGTGCCCTCGATTCTGTAAGCTGCACCAAGATCAGCGGGGCCTGTGTTTCGTTCGCGAAAACCAGGATAATCAGATTGTACTCACCAGCTACGGTCTTTCCAGCGGCTATTGCATTGATCCGGTTGAAAAAAAACCATTGAATCACTTTCTGCCCGGAACACCCGTGCTGTCTTTCGGCACTGCCGGTTGCAACCTGGCCTGCAAATACTGCCAGAATTGGGATATCAGTAAGTCCCGCGAAATGCAGACACTTGCCGATCAGGCCTCACCTGAACTGATTGCCCGCGCAGCCTCTGAACTTGACTGCCGCAGTGTCGCCTATACCTATAACGACCCGGTTATTTTCCATGAATATGCCATCGATGTGGCTAAAGCCTGTCACGAAGCCGGTATCAAATCCATTGCTGTCACCGCCGGTTATGTCTGTCCTGAACCCCGCGCCGAATTCTATCAGTATATGGATGCCGCGAATGTGGATCTCAAAGCGTTCACGGAAAAGTTCTATCACAAACTTACCGGTGGACACCTCGAACCCGTACTGGAGACGCTAAAGTACATCAAACAGGAAACCTCAGTCTGGCTGGAACTTACCACCCTGCTGATCCCCGGCTGGAATGATTCCGAAGA
>JAADGZ010000236.1:0-16856 GCA_013152045.1 Gammaproteobacteria bacterium | reverse complement strand
ATGCATTTTTCCGCCTTCCATCCTGACTGGAAAATGCGTGATGTCCCATCAACACCACCGGAAACATTGACGCGCGCCCGCGCCATTGCCCTGAAAAATGGCCTGCACTACGCCTATACCGGCAATGTCCATGATGAAAAAGGGGAGAGTACCTACTGTCACCAGTGTGGCGAAAAACTCATAGGCCGCGACTGGTACGTGCTGAGTGACTGGAATCTGGACCAGAATGGAAACTGTAAAAAATGCGGCACCGCCTGCGCCGGCCTCTTCGAAGCTGCGCCCGGCCACTGGGGAGCCAAACGCATGCCAGTGCGGCTGGCTGACTTTCATAGCTAAATACGTGTCACGTATTTAGACGCCGCAGGAACCTGTATCCCAGCGAAAATAACGGGCATGAATTTTTTTGTGCAGCAAGACCCCCAGATAAATACCGACGAGCGTAAATATCGCCGCCAGTTTGCCTGATCCCAGTTGCACAAAAACCAGACTGGGACAGGCACCTGAAATAGCCCAGCCAAAACCAAATAACATGCTGCCAGGGATGGTTCCGGGTTGAAAAATTTTGTTCTGTTTGGGGATCTTCTTTGAAAACAGAGCCAGAATCAGCATCGATAATACAACCGCACCGATAAATGAAAATAGCATGCGCAAATCAGCGAAAATAAACATCCTATGCAATTCATCGTAATTGGCAAAACCGATGCGCGCCACCACGAAACCCATGGCCAGGCCCAGAAAAGCATAAAAAATATACTGTTTTATGATTGGCTTCACCGCAAGCTTGCCTCCATCATAAACGATAACAGCATGGCACTGAGCATAAACGTTACGGTTGCCACTAAACTGGCAGGAATTAGTCGGGCACAACCACTCAAACCATGACCCGAGGTACAACCACCGGCCATCTGTGTGCCAAATCCAACCATAACTCCGCCCGACAATAGCGCCAACCAAACCTCCCAGTCTGCACCAAATATTTGCGAATGGATGGGACTCAGGGTTAATTCCAATTTGAAATTACCAGACATCAAGGCAGCAAGAAGACCGCCAATAAACATGAAGAATAAAAAAACAAAATGCACCGTCCAGGGAGTATGCTGCTCCCCGGTTATAACTGGCGAACTTGAAATTTCCGTGTCAGATTCATTGCCTAACTCCTGCAACGACGCTTCACCAAATTCAGCCAACGTTTCCGCCAACAGAGCATCGTCCATACCACTCTTATTTTCAGCCAATGATTTTAGCTCAGCGCTACGTTCCTGGTTATCCCTCCAGCCCACCACCTTTGCCCAACTGCCGGAAACACCTAACAAACGCCCAAGCAGGAGAAAATTCAAAACAGAAACCGCTGCCAGGCCAATTGCTCCCAGCCACCAGGGCCAATATTCCACCTTGATAACTCCTTACGTTTTAATCACGGGTATAATTTATCGATGGTTCAGGCAAACGGATTAAGCCTCCTGAAAAAACCGCTTGTCCGTGCAACGGAGGTCTTCGCCTCTTTGCCGGAATTTTCAGGCCTAACTTCATATTCTTCAGCGGTCATTGTTGAGCGTGCTTGTTCAATGATCCTGGCACAGCGCTCAAAACCTGAAGTCAGAGCAATATCCAATGCGGATTCTCCATTGGTATTGGTTGCATAGGGATTACAACCATGTTTTAGCATGATTTCAACCAGTTCAACATTTCCTACTGTAGCTGAAACCATCAAGGGAGTCATACCATCACTGCTCATCACTCGTTCTGATGGAAGGCCGGTTTTCAGCATGGATTTCACCATCGGTACCCGCTGTTTGAGGATAGCATTGAATAACGCTGCGGCGGATATCTGCTCCTTACTACGTTGCTTAACCCGTCGTCCGTTGGGCAACAGCGCCAGTGGCACAGACTTGCCTTCAAGTGCAAGCTGGTAACGCGCACACTGCTTAAATTCAGCAACACAATAACGCTGTTTCCATAACCGTAAAGACGGCTCCATGGCAAACTGCGCATATAACTGACAATCTTTACTGTGACTGCAATCCACGTTAAGTTCCTTCGTTTAACTTTAACAATATAAACCTGATCACTTGTAATGTCGACACTATCGGGCCAGACTTTAAAAGCATAGTAAAAGTAGATCGATTTGTGTCAGTAGTAAAGTAGAACAGGCCCAGTCACAAGAAACTATCAAACCTCATGAGCCAGCAAGCATTAGAAAATATAGTTTTTCTAATGCTTGAGTAGATAAAAAGAACCCATCAAATACCACCCACAGAGCAGGTGTTATGATGAAAGCTCCTGAAAGGGGCTATTCTCTCGTTCCCACGCTCCGCGTGGGAATGCATAATGCGGCATCATCAGGGTAACAAAATGAGTTTGTCCCGGGCTAATGATCTTATGGCAGGATCGATCCATTGAGCAAACTTCGGTATGCGTTCCCACGCGGAGCGTGGGAACGAGAGATAGTTTTTCTAATGCTTGAGTGGATAAAAAGAACCCATTATGGCTTCATTAGGCGCTGAATATCTTTTAGCTTACGCACCCAGGGCGACCATTTACGTAAATCCTTTGGCAAGCTGGTAATGGCGGCATTGGCATCCCCTGCGGTGGGATAGGCGCCGTATACCAGGGCATACCATTTTTCACCTTGACGCTGAGTAACATAGTAACCGGCCATACTCTGCAACTGGTTCTCGGTATAATATTTTTCAATCAGTTTGCGGTTGGTGCTGCTGGCAAGTTGCAAGGTATAGTAATTGGCATTTTGAGCTCGAACCCATTCCTGCGGCGTCTGCACGACCAGTAGCCGCCGCCCAGCAGCAGGTTTAATTACTAGCTGGCTTAAATTACAGGCATCGACCAGTTTAGCGCGTGCGGCTTTCGCAAACAGTGCCTGAGCTTTGGAAGGATCAGCGGGTTCGCCTATGCCTTTTTGCGCCATAACGGCAAGATTAAAAAAGGCAACGGGATCGTTGCTCTTTGCCTGTTCGCTATAGAGCATATGGGCGCGAA
The DNA here is from genome assembly GCA_013152045.1 of Gammaproteobacteria bacterium. Taxonomy (GTDB): domain Bacteria; phylum Pseudomonadota; class Gammaproteobacteria; order UBA6429; family Thiohalophilaceae; genus JAADGZ01. Next base: position 13,862 of record JAADGZ010000236.1, on the reverse strand, counting down.
TATAATTACCATTTTGTAAGGCTTCAGCTGCATCTGAAAGCGTATCCGCATGAAGGGCTAAGGTTGCCGACGAAGCGGCAAAAAAGACGAAAAGAAAAAGTCGATAAATACCAGGCATTCCTTTTTTGCTCATATTCAATTCCATAAAAGTAACTAATCAAGCCTGGGAATAGTACAACATTCTGACTCCGCTCACTCAGGCATATTCCCGATTTTGTTTCAAGTCATGCGCGAGCACAAGGGAAAGCCACTCATGCAAGAGAACATTGGCTTGACGTTTTTCATCTTTTAACATCATCTTCTTGTTAGGATAACAATAACTAGGTTGCAGGCGCTCTATTCCCTCATATCCCGTTACCTCGACCAACCTCGCATCATTGTAAATCCGAATTTTCATCACCAGTTCCCGCATGCAATTTTCAGGCAAACATAGCTTCTGCCGAAGTTCCAGCATGCGCGTATAACGACAACGCTCAAGCACATGAATGCTAAAGCGCATTCCGGACTGCTCAGGAATAAACTCAAAGTGATCGGTTAGCCCAAGATCGGGGAAAATTGAATGAAGTAAGACAAAATTTTTCTCGTAAACCCACATTGGAGTGCGAGAACGTTGTGCCTGTATGGTATGTGTCACACCCGCCTGCCTGTCATTCGTAAAGCTCGTATTAATAAATGCATTAATACTAATATAATCGGCAGCGGTAATGAAGAGTGAAACAAAAATAAAGCCAGCCCTGGCTCAGGCAGCCTTAGCGGATAAGCTCACATTTCTGACACGCAAAAAATTGCCGCACGGGTTCCCACGCAGGAGTGTGGCAACCAGGGAACATTGTCAACAGTCATCTGTTTGCGCTAAAAATGACTCAGAAGCTAAGGATGCCTTCCAGGCGTTCAAGATCATTAATTACTTTCCAGCTGCCGCCACCTGACTCCACTTTTTCCCGCCAACTTGCCAGTCGATCAAGATACTCACGTGGGTCAACATTGTCACTGCGCAATTTGGTCACATTCAGAGCGACCACAGAAACCCCATTCAACTGCAGAGGTATATCACGGATATAGCCTTTTTTCAGATCTTCTTTTAGATCTGAAAAAACCAGAATCAAATTGTGTCCAGCACCCGCTTCATTCAAATATTCAATCGCCTGCAACATTCCGCCGGTAATATCGGTGTGTGCACTGCCTTTGACATTTTTTACGAATCTAGCAATCTTGTCTCTGAATTGCCGTTTTTGCTGGTTTGCCATACTTGGGCGATCATCAAATGTCACCCTGGCGATAATGTCCTTCTCGCTAAAACTACCCGTATCTACACGCGCCACCGCAAAGGTATCACCGGGATTGAGACTGGCCAGAATAAAATTAATCACTCGCTGCGCCTGCTTCAATTCCTTTGTGTAAGTGCCCGAGGTATCCATTAACATATAGACTGCGCGCGTATTAGGAACATGATCCTTGGAACAACTGGCTATTAAAACTAAAATAGCCAGTAGAATAAAAGTAAAAACAGGAAGTTTTAATTTAAACATCATGACCTCGATAGAGAACCATACTGAACATCATCCACAGCTTCACTTTCTTCTTTACGGCCCGGTTTTTTCTCTCTGAATCGAAACTGTTGCTCAATCCATAGGGGCGCAAAAATAAACAGATCATAAAAATTAACCAGCATGGCACCCGAGAAGCGGGCAATATTTCCTGTCAATCGCAACAACCAGATCAGGCTGCGTAATAAAGCCACCACCACAATGCCCATTACCGTACGCAGAGAATGAACAAAGGACTCCAGCGGGATCGCAATAAAGGTTAAAGCAAACGGCAGAATAAAGCCCATGCCCATTTGCGCCGCCGTTGTAATCCACAGATAGGAACTTGCTATCACCTCAACCCCATCTTCCCGTAACAAGGCCCGAGTTGCTGCAGCATCCTGCATCAACAGCTCCCGCATGTAGGCCAAACCTGCTTCGACACAGGCCAGGGTCAATAAAATTCCGAACGTGATCCAGATCATTTTAATTCGCAACTTGTCGTTCAGCGCGCCAATAAGTGGAAACAGGCGAGTAATACGCAGGGATTCCATCAGGAACAAGCCCATGGCTATTTCCACTAGAATGATGACTAACGCTGCAATTTCAGAGGTTTGAAAGCCCATCAACTGACTGGTGCCGCCCACCATCTCCGACATAGGACGAGCAATCAGGTTGAAATTGATCATCGCCCCACCTACGGCAATAAGCAGCACAAAGGCTGAGATAAAAAACTGGGTAAGGGATGATGAAGACAGGCGTTGCATAGCACGTTCAGAACCTGCCTGGATATTCTCATATTCATCCATATGTCGATCGATGCTGATCGAACGCAGCAACAAACTGTTGATATTTTTATCAACCTGGGCAAGGGCCTGAGAAACCTTGCGCCAGTGTGGCATCATGCCACTTAAAAGCTGATGACGTTTATGACTGGTTTTGCGGTATTCTTCTGTCACCCGGGTGTTGGCCTTAATCATAGACTGATGAATATCGTCCAATACATTTCCAACCATCGTATCACCCTTGCTGCCAGGTATTTTGGCAACTGCCTCGATAGCTTTGGCCCAGCCCGGCGGCGCGGGCGGCACATCCGTACTGGCCTGGTAATCTTCATTGATGCGGGTGATTTCTTCACTCAACAGGCGATGCAGTGCAGGATACTCAGACAGATCTTTCTGCACCGTATCATTGATACGTTCAAACTCTCGTTCAATGATATGTTCGGTAGCCTCGCGTCCCTGTGTTAACAACACTTCCTTGTTGCGTTCAAGCATTCTTTTTTCAGCCTGGCGCACAGATTGCGCAGTTAGACGCAGGCCATTGTGAATAACTCGAGTAAAGGAATAAATCGCCTTATGTGCATGAATGCGGGCAATATAGAAAATCGAGGTAAGGATAAAAAACCATGCAAAGCCGGATAGAACCGGACTCTGAAAAAGCATGAACACATCATCAAAGGACATCGCCATCTCCTTACGCTATAGACACCTCACCAGAGTACCGCATCTTTCAGGCACAACCGCAGCAAAGCACGACATAAGCCATGTACAACAACATGACAAAATAACACCTAGATTATTATCTCTAAATAATGAAGACATGAACGCCAAATGGTTCACAGAATATTAGTAACTGACATGCATATAAGCGAACGTTGACTTGCAAACAGTATAGTTGAATATACCGCCTACTGATGTAGAGCAGCGCAATGCGCGAATGTTTATATGGAAAATGTGATGACTGCCCGTCTGGAATCAGTCCTGATTAGATGATTTTTGTGCCCATGCGTTTGGGCCTTGATTTTAAAGGTGAAGCGGAGTCTTGAATTTTTCCGCGTGGGCACAAAAACCGTGCCCACCCTACCACTGGTTCAATCGGTTTCATTCAATTGTTTACGAATACGTAAATGCGCCTGGCCCAGTAACTGGCTGATACGTGATTCGCTGACTCCCAGAATTTCACCTATCTCACGCAAGTTGAATTCTTCATCATAGTAAAGGCTGACCACCAGTTTTTCACGCTCGGGTAAGACGCTGATCGCTGCCGCCAGATGTTTTTTAAATTCATCCTGTTCGATATTTTCCTGAGGCTCGGCTATGCTGGACTGAAAGCTGCCAGTTACACATTCTTCGGCCGTACCAAGATCAATAAAATTCAGAATCCGGCAGGCATTGGTTTCCTGCATGATCCGGTAATACTCATCCAGTGATATCCCCAGTTCACGGGCGACTTCACTGGCGCGCGCTTCACGTCCGCATTTAGCCTCGATACGACTGACTACCGCCATTACATCACGTGCTTTACGATGCACCGACTTGGGCGCCCAGTCATTCCGACGCAGCTCATCCAGCATCGATCCACGAATGCGAATCGTGGCATAGGTTTCAAAACTTGCCCCTTGTGAAGCATCATAGTGCTGAGCGGCATCCAGCAGCCCCAGCATGCCTACCTGGATCAGATCATCCACGACGACACTGGCCGGCAGTCGCGCGATCAAATGATAGGCGATGCGTTGTACCAGTCCAGAATAACTGTTAACCAGTTCTTCAGATTCGCTTGACTTGCAAATCGTATACATAAAGATCTTCAATTTCCTGCCAGTGGCACAAAGTTACAAGTAATCAATCGACAGATGAGAGGGTTTCTTTAGTTCCCCGCAAGCGATTTCAGCTTCCAGCTTAAACCTTATTAAGATCTTAGTCTCAGGCATAGGCATCCAGCATACCAATACCCCGTCGCGCGGTAATCGGCGCGAGGGCTTGCAAACGGTCATTTTCAGCTTCATCATCGGCAACAAAATTTCCTGATCGGGCATTTTCATGGGCTTGCTGCCCCTGGCTAAAAGACTCCTGGGAAACGTTGACATCGCCTAAGGACAGGCCGACATTATTCATCATTTCGCGCAAACGCGGGACAGCCGATTCAAGAGCATCCCGTACCTGTTGATTAGGCGCGCTAAAAACAATACTGGTGTGATCCTTATGCATCTGAATATGCACGTCCAGTCTACCTAGTTCAGGGGGATCCAGACGAATATTGGCTGATTGAATATGATGCCCGACCATCCACTGCAGACGATCACCCACAGCCTGATTCCAGCCCGGATGCTGCGGCGGTACAGTTAACGCAGGCGCTGACTGAGCTGGCATGGCATCGGCTTTCGCCGCCAGCCCGGTGGAAAGACCTGCCATATTTAAGGTATTGTTATGTACAACGGATGCTGGCAGAGGCGGCTGGCTGACGGCTTCAGTTGCTGGCCCATGTGGCTTGAGCAGAGAATCGATAGGCGGACCGTCCTTGCTGCTGCTGACACTCTGCATCAATTGCTGTTGCTGACGAGCCATTAGCGTCTCATCCATGTTCATGCTGTCATCGGTATTGGCATTCGCATTGAGCGCCACACTGCTTAGCTTATCCCCAGCAGCAGTACTGGCGGCTGCAGTCAAAGATTTCACCGCAGCGGCTTGCCCAGGCACCGGCGAGTTGCTGACTGCATTATTCTGAACCTGGAATATTTCAAGTGGGATCATGCCCGCCTGTGCCGGGTTTGCCATGTCAGGCGGCAAATCATTGCCGGAATCTGAATCCTGCTGTGTGGATTGTAATTGTGCCTTCAGCAATTTGGGGAAACCACCACTGCTGTCAGTCGACTCGGCATCCGTCGTTGCGCTTGTCTCGCTATTCGAGGCTTCCTTGCTCTGACTAGGTGCCGCTGCGGTGTTTGCCACGATAGGCATGGATTCTGACATGATTCCTCACATTCACATTAATTGTTCCTGTGGGATAAAATGCAAAGCATATGCCAGTTTTGTTGGCTACTTTAATTTCTGCCAATCACTCCAGTGTTGAATAATGGCGATTACTCGCCCGATCGTCGATTTCGCGTTGCTGAATTTTTTCCGCCTGCTGATCTTCTTTTACGCGCAAACGTTGAATGGTTTTATCCAGAACCTGGGTGCGTATATGTTTTTCACGCCACTGCGCGGTGACCGTGTGGCAGGCCTGTTCAGATTGTTCGACCTGGCTCCGCTGCTGACGAATGGCTTCATCCAGTTGTTGCATAAAAGATTGATAGGCCTGCAACTGTGCCCCGCCTATGCCGTTTTTTGCCTGCAGATGAAAACGCTGTTGATATTCTTGCCGATAGCTAAAGAGTTCCTGTAAGCGAACCTGCTGTTGTCCTAGCTGCGTTTGCGACTGGCCCAGTACCCGTGCGGCCTGCTGTTCATGCCGGGAAGCCAAATTTTTCAATGGCTGGATACGGCTGGATTTTTTCATAGTGTTCGCCTTATTATTGATGGTATCCCTATCCCTGCCGCTAATAGCGTCCCTGAATTAATTTTCTATACATCACATTTAGTAATGTCATTGGGCAACCGCCAGGGGAACGTTATTGCCGCTCTCTTCCTGCTGCGCCTGGGCAAAGACATCAACCAGACCTTGCAAGCTCTGTTCCCAGTTTACCGCTTCGCGCAGATCCTGCTGTAGAAACTGCATCATCCGTGGCTGCATCATAATTGACTCATCAATACGGGTATCACCACCCTGGGAATAGGCACCCACGGAAATTAAATCCAGGTTACGCTGATAGACTGAATAAATCCGCTTAAAGTTCTGCACAATACTCATATGTGCGGGATCGACAATATCAACCATGGCGCGGCTGATCGAAGCTTCTACGTCAATCGCCGGGTAGTGTCCGCTGTCAGCCAGCGCACGGGAAAGAACAATATGACCGTCAAGAATAGCGCGTGCGGCATCGGCAATAGGATCCTGCTGGTCATCACCTTCGGTTAATACGGTATAAAATGCTGTAATCGAACCGCCCCCCGGGCGACCGTTACCAGCCCGCTCAACCAGTTGCGGCAAACGGGCAAATACCGAGGGCGGATAGCCCTTGGTCACCGGTGGCTCACCAATCGCCAGGGCAATTTCCCGTTGCGCCTGGGCAAAGCGAGTGAGGGAGTCCATCAACAATAAAACATGCTTGCCCTGGTCGCGAAAGTATTCGGCAATACTGGTCGCCAGCATGGCCCCATGCATGCGCATAACCGGCGTCTGATCTGCCGGTACGGCCACCACCACCGCCCGCGCCATACCTTCCGGGCCGAGGATATTATCAATGAATTCTTTTACTTCCCGGCCACGTTCACCGATCATACCGACGACAATGACATCGGCAGTGGTGTAGCGCGTCATCATGCCTAGCAAGACGCTCTTACCTACCCCAGACCCGGCAAACAGGCCCATACGCTGCCCTCGGCCTACGCTCAATAGCGCATTGATGGCACGCACCCCTACGTCCAGCGGCGCACTGATGGCGGCGCGCTCCAGTGGGTTCACCGGTATACCTATCAAAGGTTTGTTTTCTGTGGTTTCCAGCGGTCCCTTGTTATCCAACGGCCGACCGGAACCATCCAGGACTCTTCCGAGCATGGCGTCGCCCACCTCGGCCTCATACAAGTGTTCACTGGGGATGACGCGAGCATTGGGATGGATACCACTGAGGCTGCCAATGGGCATCAGATACAGGCGCTCGCCTGAAAAACCCACCACTTCGGCTTCGATGTCGCGTCCATCCTGGCTAGCCACCATGCAGCGTGCGCCAATCACCGACTGACAACCCACCGCTTCAAGGGTCATGCCCACCATCCGGCTCAAGCGGCCTTCCACTACGACATGATCAATATTCACCAACCGCGCTTCAATCAACTGTAGGCCATCAATCCAGGACTGGCTGCGCCGATCTCTATGATTCACTTCAGTCACGCACACGCTCGCCACCCATAATTCCGGTAATAAGCCGTTGCAGGCGCATTTCCACGCTTGCATCTATGGTTGAATTTTCACTGTTTATTTTACAGCCGCCTCGACTCAGCAGCGGATCTTCAATAATTCGCCAGGTCTGACTGTCATCATCATGCAGCGACAATACCTCTCGCACTAGCACCGCGTCATCGGGATGCAGGAAGACGCGGATTTTTCTTGCCGCCACCGGCAGGGCTTTCAACGCGTCACGCACCACCGCCACCACCTGATCGGGATCGGTGTGCAATTCACGCCGAATAATCTGGCGTGCTACTGCTATGGCCAGTTGCGCCGTCTGCTCAATGACCTGCTCATCCAGTTCATCAAAGGGCATATCCAACGTCTGTATTAATTCCTGAAACGTTTCTGCCTTTTGCCTGACCTCCGTGTCCCCCTGCGCCAGTCCCTTTACATGACCATCGCGATAACCGGACTCATGGCCTTCGCTATAAGCCTGTTTCTGGATGGACTCGATTTCAGCTGCCGTTGGCAGTCCAGCCTCTGTCTCGTTGCTGAGATCCCGACCCACATCAGGAAGTTCCCAGCGCTGATAGGCTATCGCCGCGCCCTTGGCTGAGGCTTTCACAGTATCAGACAAAATCATCACCTCCACCACCGAGTGAAATTTCACCGGACTCCGCCATACGACGAGCGATAGACAGGATTTCCTTTTGCGCAGCTTCTACTTCACTCAAACGCACCGGCCCCTTGGCTTCCAGATCATCGCGCAGCATTTCCGCAGCACGCTTGGACATATTTTTGATAATTTTCTCTTTCACTTCTTCATCGGCACCCTTCAGGGCAACAATTAAATTCTCGGAAGAAATTTCACGCAATAGCGCCTGAATACCACGGTCATCCACGTCGATGAGGTTATCAAAGACAAACATCAGATCCTGGATATTCTGTCCCAGTTCTTCATCCGCTTCCTTGAGTTTTTCCATCATCTGATTTTCCAGTGCGGAGTCCAGGAAGTTAAGCAGGTTAGCGGCCGTCTTGATGCCACCCATGCCAGCGGATTTCAGGCTGTCAGAATTACCGGCAAACTGTTTCTCCAACATTTCATCCAACTCATGTAAAGCCGCAGGCTGAATACCATCCAAGGTTGCTATTCGAATCAGTACGTCAGTTTGCATGTTCTCAGGCAATGCCGCCAGAATTTCTGCCGCATGATCGCTTTCAAGATAGGAGAGAATAATGGAAATGATCTGTGGATGCTCAAGCCGGATCAGTTCGGCCACCGAGCGTGCCTCCATCCATTTCAGGGTTTCCAGTCCTTTGGCATCGTGGCCCATGAGAATGCGATCGATAATATTACCCGCCTTATCTTCCCCCAGAGCATTAATCAGCACATTGCGCAGGTATTCTTCGTTACCAATACCCAGCGCCGTTTGCTCATCGACCGTATCACAGAACTCACTCAGCACATCATCTACCGTATCCCGACCGACACTGCCCAGCCCGGCCATAGCCTCACCGATTTTCTGGACTTCCTTAGGATTCAGCAGCTTCATGATTTCTGCCGCATCCTGTTCACCCAGGGTCATCAACAGCACCGCTGTGCGCTCAATACCCGTCAACTTCTTTGTCTGTTTTGCCTCATTGGCCATAAGCTTCAGTCTTCAATCCAGCCCTTGACGACCTGCGCAACCCGCTTTGGTTCCTGACTGGCCAATGACTTGGCCATCGTCAGGTTATCTTCATAGGTCGAGGGTTTAGGTAAACGGCCACCTGTTTCATGGCTCAGGGTCAGTTGATCTTCAGGAATTTCTTCACCTTCTTCATTCACCACAATCTGTTTTGGTTGGGTAGCAAGATGACGCATGATCGGACGTAAAACTCCAAATACCAGGAACATCACCATGACGGCTGCCGCCAGTTGTTTGAGTATCGACCAGAACCAGGACTGTTCCCAAATTGGAATATCCGGAATTTCCGGCATTTTTTCGGTTGGCAGGAAGGCCGCATTAATGACTTTGACACTATCACCTCGCATCACATTAAATCCTACCGCCTCTTTTACCAGGCTGGTAAATCGCGCCAGTTCTACATCGGTATAGGGGATCTCAATCGGATTGCCTTCTGCATCTTTGCCGCTTTTCACATCCAGCACTACCGCGACCGAAAGGCGACGAATGCCCCCTGTACTGTGGCGAGTATGACTAATCATCTTGTCCAGCTCAAAGTTCCGTATCGAACGTTTCTTTAGCTTGCTTGGCCCTTCGACGATCCGTTTTTCTGCCGCTGTCTTGTCTTTATTGGTTACCTCTTCCGGTGCCACCGCCTTGCCCGGGGGTTCATTACTCAAGGCACCAGGAATACCTCCTTCGCTCTGCACGCCCTTGCTCTGTTCTTCTGTCTTCTGCTCACTACGCAGAGCCGGCAAGTCCGGATTAAACTGTTCCTGGGTCGATTCAGTCTGGGTGAAATCCAGGTCGGCGTTGACCTGGGCGCGAACGCCATTGATGCCCACTAGAGGCGCTAATAGGTGTTCAATACGCTGAATATAATTCTGTTCCAGCTTGCGAGTATATTCAAATTCATTGGCGGTCATCGCCAAATCAGTTTTATCATCATCCGATGACAACAAGCGTCCTCGATCATCGACCAGGGTAACTTGTGAGGCTTCAAGATTGGTCACACTGGAAGCCACCAGATGCGTAATAGCAGCAATCTGTTCCTTTTCCAAACGCCGCCCTGGTGCCAGCTTAATCATCACCGAAGCGCTGGGCTTCTTGCGGTTGCGCACAAAGGCGGATTCCCTGGGCAAAGCCAGGTGCACGCGGGCATTCTCGACGGCAGTAATCGACCTGATGGTACGTGCTAATTCACCCTCCCTCGCCCGCTGATAACGGACATTCTGGATAAAGGCACTGGAACCAAAGCCCTGCTCCTTATCCATAATTTCAAAACCTTCGCCACTACTTTGTGGCAAATTTTCTGCCGCCAGTTTCAGCATCGCTTCACTGGTTTTGCCCGATTCAACCATAATCGCACCGGAATCCGGGTCCAGCCGAAATTCGATATTATTGCGTTTCAATATCTCGGCCATAGCCTGGGCATCCTGCGCCGTGACATTACTGTAAAGAATATTAAAGGTCGGTGTCTGTGACCAGAGAACAACCGCAACCCCAATAGCAATACTGGCAGCCAGTCCCACCAACAGGCCCATTTGGCGTACCACCGGCAATTCCAGCATTCCCATGAAGGAGCCGTTAAGCTGTTCTGTTTTTACCAGGTCCATATCTTTCTTCGTTTATTATGTATATGCGTAAGTAACAGGAAAAAGTGCTTCATTGCTGACAGACCTATCATACCGGCATATTCATAATCTCCTGATAAGCGTTCACCAGTTTGTTACGCACCTGCAGCATGGCCTGGAATGAGACATTGGATTTTTGTAAGGCGACCATTACTTCGGACATTTGCACATTCGGATCACCTTGCTGAAAAGCATCGGTAATTTTTTTGGCTCCCATTTGTGTCTCGTTGACCTTGTCGATAGATTGTTTCAATAATTCAGAAAAGTCACTCGCCGCCCCAGCTCCGGCAACTGGTTCGGCATTTTTTGCCTGTGCTGCACTGGCCATGGCGCGCATTTGTAGCAACAGTGCATCGGAAGTAATTGCGTTTGTCATATCAATACCCTGGGGAGATCAGATTCGTTTTCGTCAAAAGTTTGGCGCTAAACAGCATTATGCAGTTTCCAGACCAGCCGCGCCCAGATCGGCAACCCCCGGATCAGCCAGACGACTATCCGAACTGCCCGGCACCACGATGCCTGCTTCACGCATGCGTGCTAGTTTGTAACGCAGCGTACGCTGGCTGATTCCCAGCCGCTCTGCGGTAAGCTTGCGACTGCCATGGGCACAACGGATTGCATCCAGGATCAAATCCCATTCACGCTGTTTCAGATCCGAATTTAGTGATTCATCCTTTGCTTCACCTTTGATGGTTGCTGCAGATACTGACTTCACTGCGCTAGTGCTAATCTCAGGATTTATTCTGGAACTTGTATTGTGAGTAAAACCAGAATTGCCCGTGACAACTTCAAAATGCAGATCCTGTTCATTAATCAGCGCATCGCTGTGCAAGATCAGCGCCCGTTGAATCACATTATCCAATTCTCGAATATTACCCGGCCAGCGATGACGCAGCAGACCGGTACAAGCCTCAGGCGAAAGCTCCGGAATGATCTGGCTGGATCTGCGCGCATGTTTTTCCAACAGACGTTTTGCCAACGGCACAATATCACCACTGCGCTCACGCAAGGGCTGCAAGGTCAGAGGGAAAACATTCAGCCGGTAAAAAAGATCTTCACGAAACCGACCTTCAGCGACCACGGTTTGCATATCACGGTTGGAGGTGGCCAACACTCTTACATCCAATTTGATCATCTCGGTACTACCGAGCCGTTCCACTTCACGCTCCTGCAAAACCCGCAACAGTTTAGCCTGCAAGCCCAGATCCATTTCTGAAATCTCATCCAGTAACAGGGTGCCACCCTGGGCCTGTTCGAACTTACCCGGACAGGCTTTGTAGGCACCAGTAAAAGCGCCTTTTTCATAACCAAACAGGGTCGCTTCCAACATGTTTTCAGGAATGGCGGCACAATTTATAGCCACAAAGGGCTGCTCATGCCGGGACGAGTGACGATGGATAAACTGCGCCAGTACTTCCTTGCCAACCCCGCTCTCACCACTGATCATAATAGTCGCATCACTTTCCGCTACCTTTATGGCGATACGCGCCAGTTCCTGCGAAACCTCATCGACGACTATCATCTCCTCATCAGCCCGCACGGTTCCAATATACTGGCCCACCATGTTGACCAGCACCTCGGCTTCAAAGGGTTTGACCATATAGTCGGCAGCACCATCACGCATGGCATCCACCGCCTGTTGGATCGTGCCATAAGCCGTCATCAGAATGATAGGAATGTCGGAAAACTGCAGCCGGACTTTTTTCAACAAACTGTGGCCATCCATTTTTGGCATATTGATGTCACTAATAATCAGATCCACCACTTCATGTTCAAGTAAGCGCAGGGCCATCAGCCCATTTTCCGCCATGCATACCCTGTAACCAGCCATCTGTAACGTATCCTGCAATGCTTCCGCCAGGGACTCATCGTCTTCAACTACCAATATGCTTAAGTCCATCGTCATGCTAGTTCCTCACTACAAAATTATCAGGCGATCTGTGGCGTGTTTATCAGGCCAGCCTGGATGGGTGTAATTAATGATGCTTCAAACTGCTGGGGCGACTGAAAAATCGGCAAATACAGGCTGAAAGCACTGCCCTCGCCCAGCTTCGATACCAGTTTCACTTCACCCTTATGCGCACGCGCAATGGCCTGCACCACGGCCAAGCCCAAGCCGGTGCCATCCTTGCGAGTGGTATAAAAGGGATCGAATAATTTGTCTTGCACTTCCTGCGCAATGCCTGGGCCGTTGTCCGAGATTCGCAACTCCAGTTGACCGGCCTCATCCACCGATGCCAAGGCCTGAAGTTCACCATCTTGTTCCATAGCCTGAATGGCATTTACTGCAAGGTTGATCAAGCCGCTTAAAATCATCTGCCGGTTACCGTAGAGCCGCTGGCCGGCAGTTTCATCTTTCCACGCATAACGGATATGGCTGGGCTGCAACTGCACTTCCAGCAGTTGTTGCAAATCGGTCAATAGCACATCGGCGGTAAAGAATTCTTCTCCACTTTTGCCACTGCGAGCATAGACCAACATATTGTCTACCAACTGCTCCAGATGACGCAGGCGGGAAAATATTTTTTCTGCTACCTGCTGGCGCTGCGGATCGTCCATATGCGAACGTTTTAAGTTAGAGGCATAGAGCATGGCGCAGGATAGAGGGGTACGGATCTGGTGTGCCAGTGAAGCGGCGGTTTCCCCCATCGAGGCCAGACGCTGCTGCTGGGCCAGACGATCCTGTAACCTACGCATTTCGGTAACATCGGTAATCAGCAGAATCTGGCCTGGCTCGGCACCCAATGGGCAGGTTGAAATGTTGACCCGACGGCCATCAGCCAGTGAGACTTCATGGCCATCATCGCAGCGAGGAGCAAAAGCGCGACCAATCACTTCGCTCCAACTGACTTCTAACAGAGGCTGACCCAGCAGATCCTCTGCTGCAGGATTGTTCTCGCGGATAATGCCTTCACCATCAAGCACAATGACGCCCCCGGGAAGCACCTCCAACAACAGGCTCAGGCGACTAGCCAAACGTTCTTTTTCAGTCAGCTCTCGAATGCGTTCATCCCGCGCCGCCTGTAGTTCTTCATTGAGTTCAGCCACACGGATCTCAAGCTGACGATAGGATTCACTCAGTTGACTGGAAAATTGGTTGAAGATCGCAAAGGCATCTTTTAGGCTCTGCGAATCAGTGCTGTCGTGCTGCATGAAAAGTTCCTGTCATTGCCTGAAATCTGACGCCAAAGGCGTCGCCACAAGGACATGAGCAAGAACTATGCCGAATTAGTTTTAATAAGGATTACAGAGAGATAGAGCCG
>JAADGZ010000211.1 GCA_013152045.1 Gammaproteobacteria bacterium | reverse complement strand
CCTTTCCACATCCAGTCATTGGGCGAGATTTCTTCAATGACATCGGGGCGAGAGAACAAATTTTGTACAGTCATGTTATTTTTTCTTGGTTTTGTTGGCTTTGGCATGGTGTCCATCTACGAATTAACCTCGAGTGGTGTATATTCTAAGGTTACGAAATCCTCAGCATATAGCTCCTCTACCAGCGTACAGCAGGTGACATCGAAGTATCGTTGGACCTTAGATTGTGCCCCGGTGGGAGCAAAATTCACATCCTTCTGCGAGGGAAAATCCTGTTCACAGCCCATGGCTCGCAATATTCTCGGCGCATCCTCGGAAAGGTTTTCAAAACGCCCAACAATGTCAAACTTTACCTCCGGTAAATGCAAAAGCGTGACCTGCGGTGCCCAATGTTCGTCATTAACAAACCACGAATCGCTACCCTTCAACCAGCGCAGAAATACCTCCAGCGTGATATCGGGAAATCGCGCCACGTCCAGCACATCGCGGCGATAAGTGTCGACGTCACGCACCACATTGTGGAAATGATCCTCGTTTTCAGTCTCGGGCTGCACAGGCAGACGGCACTCAATCTTGTTGAGGTAGGCAGATAGAACCCGACTGTATGGGTTGCGTACCATAGCATATTTGCTGATGTCGGGTCGCATCAGGAGTGCATTATCAGGCCCATCCAGTTCCAAGTAATGCAAGCCGCCTTTTTTTTTGTCATGAGCAAACTTATTGTCCAGCCAATCTTCATGACCGGCCATATAGCGCAGGAGCGCTTTCCAATTTGTACAGGCCACTTTAGGAACATACGCAAAAATAAATCCCCTTTCAGCATTGTATATGAAGTTCTTATAAGTAACTGTCATTCAACAACCCTGAATTACCATCCTCTGATAACATCAAAAATCCCTCCAACTCATCTCAATCGTCATCTTCTGTTTTGACATCCGTTCGGCCAATTCCGAAAAGGAACTCCAGGTCGATCCCAATAGCAACGGCGCGCTGCCGAGAAGCAAAGCATCCGCCAAGGCATAGCGCAGTTGTACTGCTGACCGGTCATAAACCTGGCGCGACAGACAGGCAACCCGGTCACCGTATAAATTTAGAAATTTCTCATATGTTTCCGGCTTGTCAGCAGCCAGAAATATCCGGTTCCCCCGTCCGTCCTTGATCAGATCATCAATGCGTTTCATGAAATGTGAGAAGTGGCTTTTTTTGCGCCAGTAATCAATCTGCTCGTGTCCATCTTCAGTCCAGTTATCAGCGGCTTCACAAGCTAAATGCTCATATTCCCGGCCACCGACCATGCGTATGTGAGCGCTTAGATCATTGGGCGCTCGTACACTCGCAACCATGTCGAGCACTTCCGCAACCGGGCGCAGTGTTTGCAAGAAGCGGTTTTCATCTTCCCAGTTGCTCAATGGTGAGTTCAGTGCATAAGCAGACCGGACATAAATATCGCCAGCGCCGTTCATTCGGATTTCTGCATCTTTTTCTGCTCCTGCTTCGATCTCCATGTAATTGAAGAGCGTGCAGCCTTTCTGGATTGCATTTTCAGCAAAGCATTCCTCGATTACCGCGCCATCATAGTCGAAGAGATCATGCAGACGGCAGTCGTTATGATCATCCGGTTGCCAGACAACGACCAGTTCTCGCTCTGATTTTTCGGCGATACAAGCCGCCGATGCGATCGCGCGCAAGCGATTGCCCAAGCCATGCTGGGCATCAATGTAAAATTTTGGTTTTGAACTATGAATTGAAATTTTCCGGTATGGCTTTTGACAAGTATCCTCATTCGCCGGATCCCAGGTCAATTTCGGTGTGGCCTCATAAACGTCTTGCTTGCTTATTTCGTCCAGTTTTTTGCTCTTGAGCAATGCATGGAAGTTATCTCTGGGCAAATGATATACTTGCGCCCCGATCTTCCACGACACCAGTTCCAATGCCGCGTGGTATTCTGCATTCTGCTTCATGTCGCTGCTGACATAATGAGGCATCTTGGTTTTTTTGCGCCGCACCCGCACATAAGATCCATCATCAGACAGGACATCAAACGGCGCAAATTCACGCCCCACCTTCCATGGTGGCATCATCATGGCAAGGTAACGGTTTGCTCTGATTTTAAACATCGGAACAGCATGCAACTCTTCGAGTGCATTTTCCAATTTGTTATCGCAACGTCCCAGCCTTTGAAAATCATCATGCTGAATATGATAGATTGAGTTCACATCAACGCAAACTCGCTTCAGGCCAAACCCTTTAAGCCTTTCATAAATATCATCATCATCCCAGCCATAGGTGGTAATATATTCATTAAATCCTTTTACATTTAGCAGGTTTTCCCGGAAGACATAAAAAAAGCCATTGATATGCTCCTGCCCTTTTTCGGCAACTTCCCAGCTTCCCGCAATAAACATTCCGGGTTGTAAGTTATTATTTTTAAAAAAAGTTGATTTAAGCATTATATCCGCATCAGTTTTTAATATGCGTTCATGTCTGGCATATCTGAAACCGAGATTAAAAGCATAAGACAACACCCAGCGTGGTTCATCCATTACTCGGATTACACGGATTCTATCATCTTTAAACCCGGCCTCATGCAGAGATTCTTTTAGCTCGCGATCAGAGGACCAATCGACAATAATTACTTCATTAATCCTGTCATGTTCTAACCAGGTGGCTAGGGCCTTGAGTAGATTCTCGGTGCGATTCATACAACACGTGACAAGTGAAACACCTTCTTTAATATCAGGTTGATCACCTTCATTAAAGGTATGACTAAATTTATTTACTTCTTTATAGATATTATACTTTTCTCGTATAGCTGCAATTAAATTACTAGCTGTATTTATCTGTAGTTTTTCCGAGCTAACACCTTTTCCTTCTATGACAGACAACAACCTATCTGCTTTTGAAATATTTCCATCTCTAGCAGCTTTTACGGCTTGTTCAAATAATGACGCCCTTGTATTCACAATACATTCTCTCTATCACTTAACACATACCCCAACAACGATGCCAACTCTCGATAAGATCCAGCGCCCTTGATCTCACCCATCATCCCCTCATCCGTCTTCCGCCTCGGCCTTGCCTCTATCACACCGCCACTCCTGCCGCTGTCGCCGGAAAACTGGAAGGTGTCAAAAGCCTCGGCAAAC
>JAADGZ010000212.1 GCA_013152045.1 Gammaproteobacteria bacterium | reverse complement strand
AACCAGAATCATGTCCGGCATTAGCACAAGATTATCAATACAGACCGTGCCATCCATACCATCAGGCAAAATAATGTTTTGCCTGATCGCAAGCCCGAGTTTTTTAACTGTGTGGAATAAATGCCAGTCAGTATAAACACGTTTTATTTTGTTAAAAAAAAGTACGCTAACAATGGCGGTCAATAACAATAGAGCTAACAGCCCATAGCTGATCGTTTCACTAAATACCATATTATTTTTTACTGTCTACACCGTTGGTTACATAAACCCTGATCAAAACCAGACAAATTCTCTCTACCTGACTCACATATAAATTGGTAGCAGTCCTGTTTCTATGATCGACGAGTCCATCGGAAATTGAATAGCTAATGCTCTATACCTGAAACAAAAATATTTTTTATCAGGACAGATCAGAATAATTATTTCAGACTTTTAGTTTCATAAAATTTTCAGATCGGAAACACCAGCATTTAATGAAACCTGTTCTTGCGTGTGTATATCTTTCAAAACTTCCTCAACTTCATCGAATTCAAGACAAACGATACGTACGGCATCACGTTTACCTTTTACTTTAACATGCTGTTTCCGGTCCCTCATAAACTTATCCGGTAAATGCCGGTATGCCGTTTCGCTCATTACCACGTCGGTGCCCAGCGTCTTGGTTGCACTCTCCAGACGAAATGCCAGGTTCACTGCATCCCCCAGCGCGGTATTTTCCTGACCAATACCTAGTGAAGCAGCACCAGTGTTAATACCAACACCAATGCGCACTTCTTCAGATATTTCTGTATAGGTTTGGTTCAGATCCTGGGTGATGCGGTTGATATGATACGCTGCCGTAAGCGCCTGGATCACTGTTTTTTTCTGGTTCACTTCAGATTCCCAGCAGGCAAACACACAGTCACCGATAAACTTGTCTACCACACCACCATTGTTAAAAATGGCATTACTAACTTGATGAAACCAACTATTCATTAACTTGGTCAGGGTGCGGATATTGACCTGTTCTGAGAGAGAAGTAAAACCACGGATGTCGGCTACCAAAATGGTGATCTGCTTGATCACCGGCGTATCTGAGATTAGGGTATCCTGCAAAGAAAGCGTATCAACGTGGCGGGCCACTTTCACATCCTGAGTGAACAGAAGCTGTGCGCGGCCAATACTGATGCAGTCACCATTACGCAATAACCTGGGTGCCACTATGCGTTTTTTATTGACGTAACTACCGTTGGAACTGCCGCTATCAATAAAATAATAGTCAGCCTGACCCACGCAGCGAATAATGGCATGATTGCGAGAGACATGTGGATCACTGAGTACTACATCATTGTTTTTGTCCCGACCAAATGTCAGCGCCATTTCACAAGGCACTTTCTTGATAGTTCCGCTGTACTTTAATGTGATTACTGCTGCCATAACTCTGGAGATACTGTCCTTGTTAAAACTAAGGATATTAAAACCCTTTATTTAACCCTAATAATACTCGATTTAGGCATTTATTTTAATCATTGGTTTTTCTGCCGACAGACAGGGCATTTCGCTATTTATATAGCAAAGAGACAAAAAATAACGATCGGAAGGAAATGGGGCTTTATTAGAATAGTATTAAATTGCAGCCTTAACCGGCAACACAGAACAAGCCTGCTCCGACATGGAACGGTAGAGCGCGACCTCCCCCGCCGCCTTCATCCCGCAAAGTATGTCCTCATAATCCGCTGTTTCTGCCACCACCGGCTCCGGAATGAATTCGCCTGTGTCCCCATAGCGCTCTTTTATATAGCACTTAAGCAACCTGCGAGTAACCGGGTTGAGCACAAATGCGGCCACCTTGGCAGCCACCCGAAACAGCCAGGCCTGGGCAAAAACATCAGCTCGACGAGAACTCTCCAACTCATCATCCTGGCCTTCATTATTCTGCATGAAAGCCGCTCGGGCCTGTTCCAACTTGCGGTAAAGCACGGTAAACGTATAGGTTGCAATGGCAGGAGAACAATCCATGCCAATAAAACGATACTCTGGTTGTTGGCCGAATCGCCTACCGATGAGTACCCGACAATCAAAGGCTCGGGAGACAATATCGGACAATGCGAGTGCCCAAAAAGGTGGGTTGAACTGAGAGCCATAGTACGCAGACTCTTCCTCTACCAATAACGTCTGGATCTGATCATCGCTGACATGGTACTTTTTCATCAGGCTACGCGCCTGACGCAAGGCTGATGCTGCTTCATTAGGGTTGCAGGACGCCGACAGGCGCAGACACTTGCTGATTTTATCGAGAACTTTCTGCTTATCCATGCCGCCTCACGGGAATTAAGGTGTCTAGATTTATAATACTACAAAAACATAAAGTTACAATGCGATCGTGACAATTAACATTAAATACAAAATAAATCAAAAATTGACCTATCTACCTAAAAAGAGTAGCTAGCCAAAGAACGGGGCATGTTTTAAACTATTCTAATTCATATGTGTAAATACAAACCAGCCATAATGAAACAGTCCATTTGGCGGGTATCAGCCTGCTCAAGGCAGCATAATTTATGAATACAGCTAATCCTTCCATCATTGTTGATGACGGTGAAATTCGTCAGCTAGCACTGGCCGTTCCCGCCCCGCGCGTTCTTGCCGAAGAAGAGCGGCAAACACTGATAGCGCACGTCACACAGTTGTTGCAGGAAAAAAATGCTGTTCTGGTCGCCCACTATTACACCGAGGATGATTTGCAGATGCTTGCCGATAAAACCGGCGGCTGTGTCTCTGATTCACTGGAGATGGCGCGCTTTGGGCATGCCCATACCGCATCGACCATTGTCGTCGCCGGTGTGCGTTTTATGGGCGAGACGGCCAAGATCCTCAATCCGGAAAAACAGGTGCTAATGCCCACCCTGGCAGCCGAGTGTTCATTAGATCTCAGCTGTCCGGCCGACAGTTTTAATGCCTTCTGCGATCAACACCCCGATCGCACCGTGGTGGTCTATGCCAATACCAGTGCCGAGGTTAAAGCCCGTGCAGACTGGGTCGTTACCTCCAGCATTGCCACAAAAATTATTCGTCACCTGCATGAGAAAGGCGAGAAAATTCTCTGGGCACCCGATCGTTACCTTGGCAGCTACATTCAAAAAGTTACCGGTGCGGATATGTTGCTATGGCAGGGATCCTGTATTGTGCATGATGAATTCAAGGCCAGAG
>JAADGZ010000038.1 GCA_013152045.1 Gammaproteobacteria bacterium | reverse complement strand
GCAGGGCAGGCAGAATGAAGCGAACCCCGTCAACCTTCTTATATTCGTAGGATGGGTAGAACGAAGTGAAACCCATCAATGCCCTTATATTCGCAGGGCAGGAAGAATGAAGCCAACCCCATCAACCCTCTCATATTCGTAGGGCAAGAAGAATGAAGCGAACCCCATCAACAAGCCCGCTCAGGTGATCGACTTTTTAACTTATGGCTGATGCGGATTATGGTAGCGCATATATTTTGCCGTTTCATGGATGCCGCGGGTAAGGGCTTCCATCTGCGCTGCAATTTTCGGATGTGCCGCCAGCACATTATTTTCCGGTGTTGCCGAGTGAGCATCTACCAGCAGTTTGTTGCTGCCATCTTCGCGCATGCGGAAGTAGTAATCTTTTCCTATTAGACCGATTTCAGGAATACTGTAATGGACAATCGTAAAAGCGTAGCGCTGCTTGTCAAAACGCGAATCGCGCAAGTCCCGTCCCAACGTGGTGTCGACATAGCTGGGTGCGGCGAGGCCGGCGATAGTCGGTAACAGATCGACTTCACTGGCAGGCTTGTCGTCTACCTGGGGGTTGGGTGATCAATCCCGGTGCATAGAACAGCAATGGTGTATGAAAACCAGTAAGATTGTATGTGCTTTCGAACCTGGGGGTCTGTTCACCGCCGTAACCAGTGATCCCGTGGTCGCCATAGAAAATAAAAATAGTGTTATTCAGATAACCGGCTTTACGCACCTGTTGCATGAAAAAGCCCAGGCTATGATCCATGAAGCGGAAAGAATTGAATTCATCTTCGGAAATAAAACCGGCTTTACTTAGGGTTTCTTTATCTTCATGCAGCAGTTTGAAACCATGATTGTCCTCAGGAATAGTATAGGGTCGGTGATTGCCGGAAGTCTGGATAATGGCAAAAAAGGGCTGGGTTTGGCGTTTTAGAACCTTATTGGCTTCCTTGAACAGATCTAGATCGGAAATACCCCAGACATCAATGCGCGGAGAACTATAGTCGCCTTCTTCATGCACATCGAGACCTTTTATGTTGTGTTGCAGCAGACCACGAATATTGCCCCAGTTGGCGCTGCCGCCAAGGAAGTAGAATTTTTTATAGCCCTTGAAGGCGTTGACGATGGTATGTTGATTGACCACCAAGGGGTTGCGCGATGAAGTTTTGTTGAGTTCGATATCGGGAATGCCGGTAATGGCGGCAAAAACCGAGCGTGCCGTACCTGTGTGAGGTGAATAATAACGGCGATATTGCAGGCTCTGCTTCGCCAGCGCGTCAAAGTTGGGGGTGGGGTTGAGCGGATTACCAAAGGTTCCGGTTTTATAAGAGGCAAAGGACTCCAGAAAAACCATGACAATATTGGGCCGTTTGCCAGCATAGGTGCCGGGCTGGGTAATGGTGCGTCGGTAATTCAAGGTCTTGCTATCAGGCTGGTCGACGCCCAGGTACTGGCTCATCAGGGCATAACTTTTGCGAGTTTTGTTTTCATCAAAGCTGATGTTTTTATTTTTCAGGGTATTGAAAAAATATAGTACCGGGTTCAGGGCCACAGCTGGGGCAAAATTATGTACATTACTGAAGGCTTCGCTCCAGCGCAGGGGATACCAGGAAAGCTTGCCGTAGAGGCCAAATAACAGCAGGATCGTAGTCAGGCTGATGATGCCGGTTTTGTGCCAACCATGAAAAGATGGGGTGGCGTAGTTACTCGCTCGTTTCAGCAGATGATGCATGAGCCAGAGATAGCTGCCGAGCAGGGCCAGCAGTGAAAGACTGATCCGGATTAGGGGATAGCTTTCAGTGACCATTTGCAACGAAGTTTCAAGATTATAGGCAAAACGCAGTACGGTCGCGTTCATAGGGTGTTGCAGGTAGGAGTAATAACCGAAGTTAAAGTAATAAAATAGCAGGATGATAAAAAAGCTCAAGGCCAGATAAGTGAACCAGATATTGCGCATCAGCCGAGATTCAAAGGGGCTGAGAATGCGCAGGCCGCCAAGTAGAAACAGTGGCATAATCACGAGCAAGGCCAGACGTAGATCGTACTTGAATCCTAAGTAAAAACTATGCAACAGCATGCCGCCAGGAATCGGATCGGCCGGAGTTTTGAAATACAGCCAGAAAGCCAACCGAAACAGAGAAAACATGATCAGGTTGATGAGCAGAAGATTAATTAAAAAGTGCAGCAGGCGGGGAAGTCTTTGCATAGATTTTGGATTATCTGTTAGTTGGGGTTTTTCGCTATTCTACCGATCCTTGGCAGGATAAGGAAAGCGTCCTGAATGAATTATGACTTCTCTATATATTAAAGGTTCAGCTGTTAAGATCTTATTAACGTAGGTTGAGGGGATAAATTAATGGTAGGCGGAGTATTATAATTTGAAAAAGTGGATAAAACGTATTGTCCTGGGCTTTCTTGGCTTGTTGCTGATCTATGCGCTGGGTCGATTTATCGATGTCTATAGGGGTAGTTTTTATACGGGAAATCGCGCCCCCTATCTGATGATGCCGGCACCGAATGCTATGACCCTGCGCTGGCAAACTCGGCAGAAGGGGCAGGGACAGATCCGCTATGGTCGCAGTCTGGCGCAACTGGATAATTCGCTTAGTGAAACATCGGTCGCAGAAGCACACGAATTGCGTCTGCAGGGACTTGAGCCAGGTCGTCGATATTATTATCAGATTATAAATAAGCTTGAGAGTGGGGCAACGCAAACGCTTTATAGCGGTAAGACCTACTGGTTTATGACCTCGCCTAAAACAGGCCAGGCGGTCTCTGTGCGCTTTGCGGTACTGGGTGATCCCGGCCAGCCAGGAAAAGTGCAGAACCAGGTGCGTGATGCGTTAATGACATGGTTGCAAGAAAACCCGCGTCCTGATCGGGGCCGGGCTTATCTGGATCTGTTGCTGACCACGGGTGACAACGCCTATCGTTCCGGCACTAACAAACAGTTCCAGACCGGCTTTTTCTCGCCTTATGCGAGTATCCTGAAAAATGTGCCGCTATGGCCTGCATACGGCAATCATGATGCGCGGCGTTGGGCTTTTTTTGATATTTTCAGCCTGCCGAGCAAAGCTGAATCCGGTGGTTTAGCTTCAGGAACTGAACATTACTACTCTTTCGATTATGCCAATGCGCATTTCATTATGCTGGACAGCTCTGCTAGCAGCATGGCTGTGGGCAGTAAAATGCTTAACTGGCTGCAACAGGATCTTATGGCGAGCAAGCAGAAATGGATCATTGCTGCATTCCATCATCCACCCTACAGCCACGGTTCACATGATTCAGACAATCGCCACGACAGTGGTGGACGTATGCTGGATATGCGTAAAAACGTGTTACCGATCCTCGAAGCGGGGGGTGCGGATCTGGTCTTGAGCGGTCACAGCCATATGTACGAACGCTCCTGGTTGATGCACTGCAATTACGGTGATTCAAGTACCTTGCAGGCGGATATGCTGCTTGATAAGACGCGAGGTTTGACTCAGCCGTATAAAAAACCGGGACGAGATGGGTTTTCGGGTACGGTTTATACAGTTATCGGTTCCTCATCTAAACACGATCAGGGGCGTCTCGATCATCCGGCTATGGCTGTTTCTCTGGCTGAGTCTGGCTCTGTACTTGTCGATATTGCCAACAGCTTGATGACCGTTCGTTTTATTACTAAGCATGGCCAGGTGGCCGACCAATTTTCGATTCAGAAAACGCCAGCTACAGGTCATGCCATGCCTTGTGCAGCCTTCAATTGATGGGTTTCGCTCCGCTTTACCCATCCTA
>JAADGZ010000128.1 GCA_013152045.1 Gammaproteobacteria bacterium | reverse complement strand
GGTTTTGATTTTGGTTATTTAAATAGTTAGCAGCCGAAACCGACTACAAAATGATCGGACAAAGTAGAAGTATGCTGCGAGTGAAAGGTATACGGTGATTCATCAACTAAACTCCCTGTTAGATTTATTGTTTATCCTGCAAACTGATCTGGTTTTGGTTTTGATTTTGGTTATTTAAATAGTTAGCAGCCGAAACCGACTACAAAATGATCGGACAAAGTAGAAGTATGCTGCGAGTGAAAGGTATGCAGTGATTCATCAACTAAACTCCCTGTTAGATTTATTATTTATCTCGCAAACTGATCTGGTTTTGATTGTTTATAATTGCATTAGCAACAATTAAAACGATAGTAATACAGCAGCATGATCAGGTATTGTCTAGATTATTTATAACTAACCACAGGGACTCAATAGGACATTAGTTATAACACTGCATTTAGAGTCATTCTGGATTTTGCCCGTCAAGAAGTAAAACTGTTATACCTTAAATAGTTAGCGAATAAAGGGGGGTGCTTGCGTGTGCAAATCAATGCCAGATGCAGACACCCATCAGTCTTGAAGTACGAGGGGTTTTGTGTGTTTAGATGCTTTAAAGGGACCAGCACATGCCGAATGCGGACCTACTCCCACTCGATGGTGGCAGGTGGTTTGCTGGAAATATCGTAGGCGACACGGGAAATGCCGGGAACTTCATTAATAATCCGGCTGGAGACGGTTTCCAGAAATTCGTAAGGTAAATGCGCCCAGCGCGCAGTCATGAAGTCGATGGTTTCTACTGCCCGCAGGCTCACCACATATTGGTAACGGCGACCGTCACCGGTGACGCCGACGGATTTTACCGGCAGGAAAACGGTAAAGGCCTGACTGACCTTGTCATACAAATCATGGCTGTAGAGTTCTTCAATAAAGATATAATCCGCCAGCCGCAAAATATCAGCATATTCCTTTTTCACTTCGCCGAGAATACGCACGCCCAGGCCCGGGCCGGGGAAGGGGTGACGATAAACCATGTCATAGGGCAAGCCCAGCTCCACGCCCAGCTTGCGCACTTCGTCCTTGAACAGTTCCCGCAGGGGTTCACAGAGCTTGAGTTTCATGTGTTCCGGCAGGCCGCCGACATTGTGATGGGACTTAATCAAATGTGCTTTACCGGTTTTGGCACCGGCGGATTCAATCACGTCAGGATAAATAGTACCCTGCGCCAGCCATTTGGCGTTTTTCAGTTTGGCGGCTTCTTCCTCGAACACCTCCACAAACAGGTTGCCGATGATCTTGCGTTTTTGTTCCGGATCACTCACCCCGCCCAAGGCATTGAGAAAACGCGCTTCGGCGTCTACCCGAATAACATGCACGCCCATATGTTCGGCAAAGGTGGACATGACCTGATCCCCTTCACGATGACGCAGCAGACCATTATCGACAAACACGCAGGTCAACTTGTCACCGATAGCGCGATGCAGCAGTGCCGCCACTACTGACGAATCTACGCCACCAGATAGCCCCAACAGAACCTCGTCATCGCCCACCTTTTCATGGATGGTTTTGATGCTGTCCTCAATAATATTGTCCGCCGTCCACAGGCCTTCACAACCAGCGATATCGTGAACGAAGCGCTCGATAATGCGCTCACCCTGGCGGGTGTGGGTCACTTCCGGATGAAACTGCAGACCATAAAAACGCCGAGTCTCATCCGCCATGCCTGCGATAGGTGCCGTCTCGGTCGAGGCCATCAGTTTGAAGCCCTTGGGCAGCTTGATAACCTGATCGCCGTGGCTCATCCACACATCCAGCAGGCCGTAACCCTCTGGGCTGGTGTGATCTTCAATGTCTTTCAAAAGTGCGGTATGACCATGGGCACGCACCTGGGCATAGCCATATTCATGCTGCTTTGCATTTTCCACCTTGCCGCCCAACTGTTCGGCCATGGTCTGCATGCCGTAGCAGATCCCCAGCACCGGTACGCCCAGCTCAAACACCAGATCCGGGGCGCGCGGGGTATCGTCTCCGGTCACCGATTCCGGCCCGCCGGAAAGAATAATGGCGCGGGGATTGAAGTCACGGATTTCCGCTTCGTCCAGATCACAGGGCACCAGCTCGCAATAAACCCCCGCTTCGCGTACGCGGCGGGCTATCAATTGGGTGTATTGGGAACCAAAATCAAGAATCAGGATGCGATGAGCGTGGATATCGGTGGTCATAGGGAATCGTCATTCATAAACAAATTGTAGGTTGGGCTGAATGAAATGAAGCCCAACATGCCTGGTTTACTATATTGTTGGGCTTCATTTTATGAAGCCCAACCTACTGATTTTTTTGTCAAAAAAACAGGAAATCAAACCCGGTAGTTGGGCGCTTCCTTGGTGATCTGCACATCATGCACATGGCTTTCCTGCATGCCTGCGCCAGTAATGCGTACGAATTGGGGTTTGGTTCGCATTTCATCGATAGTGGCACAGCCGGTATAGCCCATGCTGGAACGCACACCGCCCAGCAGTTGATGAATCACCGGCTGCATGGGACCTTTGAAAGGCACTCGGCCTTCGATGCCTTCCGGTACCAGCTTTTCGGCTTCACTCTCTTCCTGGAAATAACGATCACTGGAACCCTGTTTCGAGGCCATCGCACCCATCGAACCCATACCGCGATAAGACTTGTAGGAACGGCCCTGGAACAGTTCCACTTCACCCGGTGCCTCTTCAGTACCTGCAAACATGCTGCCCACCATGATGGTATAAGCCCCCGCAACCAAGGCCTTGGCCATGTCGCCTGAGTAACGAATACCGCCATCGGCGATGACCGGCACGCCGGAATCCTTGAGCGCTTCCGCCACATTGGCGACCGCGCTAATCTGGGGTACGCCGACACCGGCAACGATGCGGGTAGTACAAATAGAACCCGGACCAATGCCAACCTTAACCGCATCTGCGCCTGCTTCAACCAGAGCCAGGGCCGCTTCAGCGGTGGCAATGTTGCCACCAATTACCTGCACCTCGGGAAAATGCGACTTCACCCAGGCAACCCGATCCAGTACACCTTTGGAATGACCGTGAGCCGTATCGACGACCAGCACGTCCACGCCCGCGTTGACCAGCGCCGTGACCCGTTCATCGGTACCGACACCTACGCCCACCGCCGCGCCCACACGCAAACGTCCCAGCTCATCCTTACAGGCGAAAGGGTTTTCCTTGGCTTTTTGGATGTCCTTGACCGTCACCAGACCACGCAACTGGAATTTATCATCCACTACCAGTACTTTTTCAATCCGGTGTTCATGCAGCAATTTGCGAATTTCACCGCGCCGGGTACCTTCGGATACCGTTACCAGCTTGTCTTTGGGAGTCATAATGCTGGAAACCGGATTCTCGAAATTCTTTTCAAAACGCAGATCCCGGCTGGTGACAATACCCACCAAATCTTCGCCATCAACCACCGGCACACCAGAAATGTCATGTGCGCGGGTCAATTCCAGCACCGCCTGGATACTGGTATTCGGGCCAACCGTGAGGGGATCCTTGATCACCCCGCTCTCAAATTTCTTCACCATACTGACCTGTACGGCCTGCTCTTCGATGGTCATATTCTTATGAATAATGCCAACCCCCCCTTCCTGAGCAAGGGCAATAGCCAGTCGAGCTTCAGTCACCGTGTCCATCGCCGCTGATACCAACGGAATATTCAGGGTTATTTCTCGGGTTAGCTTGCTCTGCAGATTGACGTCTTTGGGCAAAATGGTCGAATGGGCGGGGAGTAACAGGACGTCGTCGAAGGTCAAGGCTTCTTCGGCTATACGCAACATAATCGGAGGCTTCCAGGTTGGGGTGTAAACGCGTCATTATAAAGTTTTTCATGGCATGGGTAAACAAGAATGAATAAATGCAATGGTTGCCAATCTGCTCAGATGACCGCATAATTTCCCCATCAGTGAGGGAACGCGGGAAAACCGCATTCCGAGTGAAGAAAATAATAACGATAAACTCAGGTCATCCCTTTGGGGTAACCGTTAATCCATCTCATTTTATATTTTGGAGGAGTTATGAAAACACTACTACTCGCTGCCATCGCAGCTTTATCCCTGAATGCCTGCGCCTATAGTCCACCTGCAGCCAACACCGATGAAGCTAAAGCCGCCATCAGTAAGGCCGAGCAAAAAGCCAAGCAGGCAGCCAAGGTTGACTACGTATGGCGTGATACGGGGAAAATCATCAAAAAGGCAAAATCCGCCCTTAAAAAAGGGGATATTAAGGCGGCTATTAAACTTGCTAACAAGGCTGCCAGACAAGGTGATAACGCACTCAAGCAATATGCCGAGCAGCGAAACGCTGGACCACATAGTTAACTAGTCCCAAAACAGATACAAGGGGAAAGAGACAGGCCAAAAAGCTTTATCTCTCCCCTTGTATCCTTCCTTTATCCCCCTTTTTTCTTTTTTTTCCCTATATTTTGCCTCTGATGCCCAGCAATATTGAACGAGATATTTACAGTGTCTCCCGCCTGAACCGCGAAGCCCGTGGTCTGCTAGAAGGCAGCTTTGCCCTGCTCTGGCTGGAAGGCGAGATCTCCAACCTGGCCCGACCTGCTTCCGGGCACTGGTATTTTTCGCTCAAGGATCAGAGCGCCTCGGTACGTAGTGCCATGTTTCGTAACCGCAACAGGCTGCTGCGTTTTCGACCGGAAAACGGTAGCCAGGTGCTGGTACGCGCACGCATCAGCCTGTATGAAGCACGCGGCGAATTCCAGCTCATCATTGAACATATGGAAGAAGCCGGTGACGGTGCGCTGCAACGCGCCTTCGAAGAATTGAAACAGCGCCTAAATCAGGAGGGCCTGTTCGATGCAGCGCACAAGCAAGCTCTGCCGATCATGCCGCAACGTATCGGTATTATCACCTCGCCCAGTGGTGCCGCCATTCGAGATATTCTAAGCACCCTGCAACGCCGCTTTCCGGCCATCGCCGTGGTTATTTATGCCGTTGCCGTACAGGGAGAAAATGCCGCCGAGGAGATTGCCGCAAGTATCCAGCTTGCCTCACAACGGCGTGACTGTGAAGTTCTGATTCTGGCCCGTGGTGGCGGTTCTTTAGAGGATCTGCGCGCCTTCAATGAAGAAGTGGTCGCCCGCGCTATTTATGACTGCCCGATTCCGCTTATCAGCGGTGTTGGCCATGAAATCGACTTCAGCATTGCTGACTTTGTCGCCGACCAACGCGCTCCCACCCCCACCGCCGCCGCCGAACTGGCCAGCCCGGATCAGCAGGCGCTTTTGCAACAGACACAGCAGCTTTTTTGCCGACTCCACAACAGCGTCACGGCAAACCTGCAAAGCAACGGGCAACAACTGTACAATCTGCGCAAGCGACTGCGCCATCCGGGACGCCGTTTGCAGGACACGGCTCAACGACTGGATGAGCTCGAATTACGCATGCAACAGATCATGCAACACCGGTTGCAATACAAACAACATACGCTCAACATACTGATGCAGAAATTGCAGCAACATCAACCCGGCCATCAGCTTGAGCGCAAACAGCAACAACTGAGCGATAACGATCACCGACTTCGACAAGCCATGCAGCATCGGCTAAAACAAAACCGGCAACGACTGCAACACCTGATGCATAACCTTGATACCGTCAGCCCTTTGGCTACGCTTGCACGCGGTTATACTATTACCACTGAGCTGGATAACAAGCATATTATTCGTTCGAGTCAGGAACTTACAGTGGGCCAACAAATAAAAACCCGCTTAGCCAACGGTCATATTATTTCAACCATTAAAAAGCTGGAATCATGATGAAATCTACTATGCTGATAATGGGCTTTGTGCTTTATTTTCTGCTTTCGAGCAACGCCAGCGCGACCCAGCATTACCCCTTGGCTGATCCTGTACCCGGCGGCATTGCCATTATTGAACTTGGCCTATATGGTCACACCCCACCCTCGGTATATTATGGCAAAAGACAAGTGCTGGTGCGCCGCAACGGCAAGCAATGGGAAGCCGTAGTTGGTATTTCTCTGTCCAGCAAAGCCGGAATACACAAACTGCGCATCGTTTCAGCTGATAAAAAAACATACCTGCGCGAATTTTCAGTACATGCCAAAAAATATAAAGAGCAGCATCTGAATATCAAGAACAAGCACATGGTCAATCCCACCGCCAAAGATATGCAACGCATTCGTCGCGAGAAAAAAATCATCACTGCGGCTCTCGCCCGCTGGACGCAACAGCCAGAGGTTGCAACCCGTTTTATATTGCCCGTTAATGGCCGCCTCAGCAGCCCCTTTGGTTTGCGCCGTTTTTTCAACCAACAACCACGCAAACCTCATAGCGGGATCGATATCGCCGTAAGCCAAGGAACCTTTATCAAAGCACCCGCTGCGGGCACCGTAATCACCACCGGCAACTTCTTTTTTAATGGCAACACCGTATTTATTGATCACGGCCAGGGGCTGGTCACCATGTATTGCCACATGAGTAAAATCAGCGTCAAAGCGGGAATGAAGGTCAAGCAGGGTGAGACAATCGGCCAGGTCGGCATGACCGGTCGGGCCACTGGCCCGCACCTGCACTGGGGAGTCAGTCTCAACAATGTCCGGGTAGAACCGAGCTTATTTCTTGGTGCTCAGCAAATTACCCGCAAATAAAACTACCCCGCCACAAGCAGCGGCGGAAGTAAGCCCGACTCAGGACTGAAAATAGAAGTTTCGTCCCTTGCGCATACATTTTAATTTTTTTCTATTGCTGATATTACACTGCATACTTTGCTCCGGTTCCTGCCAACCTTTTTCAAGCCGCAGGCCAAACGCATCGACAGCCTTTGCTGGCGAAGATGCCGCATGCACATCCAGCACATTAAAATAATATCTAACGTTAAAATCACCGTTATATTTAAAACTATTAATAACCGACTTAGTTGTAAATGTTATTTCTGAATCCCCAAGCACAGCCTGCTGTTTACGGGAAAAACAAACCAGTTCTTTGGCTGAAGATTTTAGACAATTATTCAGTGCCGAAGGCAATAACTCGGCTACAGCCGTCTTGCTGTGCCATTTATTCTTCAGCAAAACCTGCATATAGTTTGCGATTGCAGCGGTTTTATCCTGCGCCGAAAGTTTTTTGTTTTTTGAGCTGACAGGCAGGCTAACCGCTACCGATGATTTTGCCATACGCGCTTTTTTCTGCCGCGTCTTTTCTCTGATCTTGGCATGCCGAGCCTGTCTTTCACGTTTTGCTTTTTCTGCCGCCAGATGTCGTTGTTTTTCTTTTTTCACTTTCTCAGCAACAAGTCGCCGCTTCCGTTCCAGCTCTTTTTTCACTCTGGCACTAGCTTCTACCTGCTTACTAAGTTCAAGTTTGTTTAGATGTTTTTTTGCTCGTCGACTCCCGTTTTGCTCTGCTTTTTTATACCAGAACAAAGCTCTATCCTTGTCTTCTTTTACCCCCCAGCCATGCTCATAAAATTCACCCAGTTTAAACTGCGCGCCATTATGTTTTTTGTTTGCTGCTGTTTTATACCAATCAAAAGCCTTGAGCAAATCCTTGCGCACACCCCGGCCTTCCTCATAATCACCCGCCACATAAAACTGGGCCACCGGATCACCCCGCTTTGCCAGCATCATATCCAACTTGAATTGATTAAATTCTTCAGCACTAACACTAATGGAAAACACACAAGCGGATAAAAATATATGCAACAGTAAAATTCGGACTAACAGCAATCGCATTTTAAACACCTCTGTCTTAATAACTCACCGGCATAACAAATTATTTTACAGATAATTTTCCCTGGTATCATAACTATCTCTTGCGGCAATTTGATATGAAACGTGCAGCAGGCGTATTGCAGGGATCCGCTGTAAATGTTTTTTTCTTTATTTTCTTCTGCCGCACAACTTGTTCTCTGGCGGCTTTTTCAGCCACTGCTTTTTTCTCTGCCGCCTGTGCCCGTGCAACTTGTTCTTGCCTTGCTTTATCACGTGCCGCCTTTTCTCTAGCCACTTTCGCTCGCGCAGCTTTATCGCGCATCGCTTTTTCCCTGGCAGCCTTTTCACGCGTCGCCTTTTCCTTGATGGCTTTATCACGCGCCAGCTTGGCTATGAGTACTTTCTCGCGCGCTGCTTTATCACGTTTTGCCTTATCTCTGGCTGCCTTTTCCCTAGCCGCCTTCTGACGTGCAGCTTTTTCCCGCATGGCTTTTTCCCGCACCACCTTTGCTTTGATGAGCTTTTGTTGCCTGGCTCGGTTGCTGGCAACTGAGCCGTTCTTCTTTTCCTGCTCAACCCGTTTGATCGAGGCTGCAGCCCCTTTGGCACCTTTTTCCCAGGCTTGACGATATGTTTTTAGCGCCAGATCCAGATTTTGTTTTGTGCCAACTCCCTCTTCATACATTTCAGCCAGTTTCATCATCGCTTCGACATTACCCGTATTGGCCATTTGCGATTGAAATCGGAATAGACTAACCATGGGATCGTCAGCAGCAAACACATTCAGGCTGATAAATCCGAGTACTAAAAAAATAAACGAGAATCTGTTCATATCCTTTTCCAGAATTGCGTATGTCTCTTTCCCTGCAGGTTTAGAATACAGTAAGTGTCCTTGATAGTTCCTTATGGAATAATCAACAATAACTTGACGCTGTTATCTAATGACTTGCTATCGATATAACCTAAACTATTCGGCGTCATGGCGACCCATTGCTTGATAGCTGCGTCACCTAAAATCATCTTCGGTGGTTTGAATTTTCGCGTAAATCTTCGCTTGGCCCAGTAACGACTCAGTTCACTTTCACTCATATTCAATACTTTCTTATAGAACTGTTGGCGAATAGCGCTACCTGTTGCCTGATCCGCCACTGCTACCCTCTGACCACTGCTGAATGATTTGCTTTGCCCTAAATAAAATCGTCCTAACTCAGTAAGGGTAATGCCAGGTAGTTTTGTCGCCTTATTGGTAACCACAACAATTTCGGCCTTTACCGGCAATACCACAGTAAATAAAACGACCAGCAGCGCAAAAAATATATTTTGTGATTTTTTCATTTTTTATCGCTTCCTGGTTAGAAAATCAGATCAAAACTGGCAGTAAAAACATTGCCTTTATCATTTTTGATCGGGTCATCAAACAGGCCATATTTGCCTGTGCTTCCAGGAATGCTACCAGTCTTCGCCTGATGCAGCTCAAATTTAACTGCCGATGTTGCTCCTACTTCATAACGAAAACCGAGGCTTACTGAAGATTGTTTGACAGCATAGGGACTGGCATCCTTACCCTGATCGATACCGCCAAAGGTGACATAGGGCATAAAATCACCAAAGCGATAACCCAGCGTGGTATACCAGGCTTTTTGGTCCGGGAAAGCAGCGAGTAGTTCAGCGGTGGTATCACGAACAATATACTCGCTGTAAACAAGAATATTCCGCCAGTCAATGATTAAACCAAGCCCGCCAAAATTACCTCGCGCTGAGTTAATGCCAAAAGAAGGGATGTTGACGCCAGTGCTGAAATAACCTGCACGTAAAGTAATTCCCCGGGTGCCAATTGAAGTATTGAAGCCCACCATTCCATCCGTTGAGCAATTAACCGTTGTACCTTTTGCCAGACTCATGGTATTTGCACTTGAATCAACAAAGGTGGGCAACGCTGTGGCCTTGTGATTACCCGAGCCGGTATAAAGCTCGAACAAAAAATCCCAGTTGCTTAATTCCGTATTATAAACAAAGTCGAGTCCGGTGACCGCGGTCATTGGATTGGTGCTATAGACTTCATGCGGCAGAGTCGCCCAGGGATAGGCATAACCCACGGTCGAATATTCAGAAACCATGAAAAAGGGACCCTTGAAGCGACCCAGGCGCACAGTAAAATCATCGTTTACAGAATAGTTGGCATAGGCCCATTCAGCAGAAATATTGTACTGATCTTTGCCACCGAGTGCCTGCAAAACCAGGGTCACATCCAGTTTGTCGGAGACCCCCGCCGAAGCCTGGAAGCCTACCGTGTTACCGCGAGTATCGAAATCGGGTTGATCACCGGCGAAGCTGTTATCGTATTGAGTATTTTGCGTGGGGTTTGCTTTCTTTTGCGCCTTGGCATAGGTTCCCATCACCGTCATATAGCCCGAAAATTCGACATTCTCAAAGGCATTGGCTATGGGCACATACAGGCCAGTCAACATGCAAGCCAGTATTAAAATCCTGTATTTCATTGTTACTCCTTCCACTCAGGGCTGTCCTAATTTTCTTTAGAGCCGCGATGAATAGCGAAACCTCTAAAATTTAACTTATTTTAAATAAATAAGTTAGCCGATATATTTGATGCACTTTATCAAGAAATAGGCGGTGTTTGAATCGATCTGCCCAATTTCTATGGCTCTTTTCTGCCAATAAGTAAATTTTTGTTTTATATCGAGTACCAGCAACACAAGCCGGTTTACTGATAATGCTGTAACCATCATCAAATTCCGGATATTGACTTCGCTATCGGCGGAAATATTACAATCTTTAGGGGGACTGGCAGAAAGATCAGTTTTTGTGTGTGGTAAATTTGCGTAAACGGCGACGTTTTTCAACCTGACGGGGGGTAAGTTTATTCTTTCTCCCGGCAAATGGATTCTTGCCGCTCTTGAATTCGAGCCGCATGGGGGTGCCTTCCAGCTTCAGGTGCCTGAGAAAGGCGTTAATCAGGTAGCGCCGATAGGCATCAGGAACAGCCGCCGTCTGATTACCGTGAATCACGATAATCGGTGGGTTTATCCCCCCCTGGTGGGCATAACGCAGCTTGATTCGACGACCCTTGACCAATGGTGGCTGATGCGCCATCACCAGTTCTTCCAGCAAGCGAGTTAATTCCGGGGTAGAAAAATCCTTGCAGGCCGAAGCATAGGCGCGATCGACCGAGACGTATAAATCACCCACACCGCTACCATGCAGGGCGGAAATAAAATGTGTTTTAGCAAAACCAAGGAAAGGCAGTTTGTAGTCCAACTCTCGCCGCACCTTGTCTCTCTGATCAACCGACAGACCATCCCATTTGTTGATCGCCAGCACCAGCGCGCGCCCGGCATCGAGCACGAAACCCAACAAACTCGCATCCTGATCGGTGATCCCTTCACTTGCATCCAGCAACATGATCACCACATTGGCGTCTTCAATGGCCTTAAGTGCCTTGATCACGCTGAATTTTTCTACTACTTCGCTGACTCGACTGCGACGGCGTACGCCAGCCGTATCGATCAAGGTATATTCCTGGCCGTCACGTTCGAAAGGCAAATAAATTGAATCGCGAGTGGTGCCAGGCAAATCATAGGCCACCACTCGCTCCTCGCCCAGCATACGATTGACCAGGGTGGATTTGCCAACATTGGGCCGACCAATAATGGCGATCTTGATACCTTTTGCAGCAACTTCCATCGCCTCAGCCACATCATCAATCGGCATCTCGTCAAAAACGGCTTGCATCAAGACCGGTACACCACGCCCATGTGAAGCAGTAATCGCATGCGGTGTGCCCAGTCCCAGATGATAAAATTCGGCTGTCACCAGATCGGCATCAAGGCCATCAATTTTATTGACGACTAAGATAATGTGTTTACCGGTTTTACGCAGGCGCTTTGCCAGATGTTGATCTTCTGGGGTCAAACCATTGCGCGCATCCACTAAAAACAACACGCTGTCAGCCTGTTCCACCGCCAACCAGGATTGCTCCTCCATCAACTCTTCAACGCCATCAGTTTCGCCAGTCAGGCCACCAGTATCGACAACAATATAAGGGAGCTTGCCAACCCGGCCTTCGCCAAACTTGCGATCTCGGGTCAAGCCAGGCTGGTCGGCTACCAAGGCATCACGGGTTTTGGTCAGACGATTAAAAAGTGTGGACTTGCCAACATTGGGACGCCCTACTAGAGCAATAACTGGTTTCATGTGAATTGCTCAGGAGCCAGGAAGCGTATAGGCCGACATGATCCCGAAGCGATCATTGGCAATAAGCATTCCCTTGTAAACAACTGGATTGGCAAGGATATTTTTTTCATGATTATAATAACTGCTATCGTCTTGCTGCCAGTCTTCATCGAACAGATAGGCCACCGCATTCAGCCGCACCCGCGCAACAATATGGCCGTCTTCCCGATCCAACCAGTGAATATAACCATCGTAATCCGCTACCGCTAAATAGTTACCTTGCAGAACCGGACCAGTCAGACTGCGGCGAAGCAGTTTTTCCTGACGCCATAGAATAGCGCCACTCATACGATTTAAAGCCAGCACCTGGCTTTGCGCATCGGTAATATAAATCCGGTAGGCATCTGCGGTCATGCCGGCATAGGATGACATGTTCTGTACCCAGCGGATCTGGCCATTCTCCAGCTGCACAGCAGCCAGACGTCCCTGATAAGTCACGGCATAGACCAGATCACCCTCGACTATGAGGCTCACATCGATGTCAATAATACGTTCAAGCTCGGTGCGTCCGGTAGGCACGGCAATAGCCGTTTACCATAACTTGATACCACCGTTCAAGGTAAGTGCGGTCAGTTTGCCATTATCGGAACCCAGCAACACCATATCATTGACGATCAGTGGTGCACTGTTACCACGCAGCGTTAACAGGGGTACGCTGCTTTCGAATATCCAACGTCGTTTTCCTGTTGTCGCATCCAGAGCATACAGCCGACCATCAAGAGAGCGCACGATGACATAACCCTGCGCACTCAGCGGCGGGGTCAACACTTCGCTAGAAACTTTGACCTGCCAAAGTTTGTGTCCATCCTTCGGATCCAAGGCCATAACATCGCCTTCATTGCTACCCAGCAGCAGGCGTCCTTCCTGTAGAGACAGTCCCGAAGTCAGCTTGAGGTGCAACTGCTTGCGCCAAATCTCATTACCGGTTTTCACATCAAAGGCATAAACGCCACCCTGGTAGTCAGCCGTATACCCCACATCACCCGCAAACACGGGTTTGTAACGCAGATAGAAATAACGCGCACCAAGGCCAATTTTGTTACGCCATTGCGTGGTTATGACAACACTTGACTTAAAAGCAGGTAGCGATACCGGTGGCAATACCGGCGATGGAGATGAGGAACAACCAACTAGTAGCAGAATGCCCAGAAAGAAAAAAATACGCATTAACAGCATCAACTCTGGGCGCTATCGATAGCAGGAAGATTATTTATCTTCATCTCAATCAAGGCACGCCGGCGGTCATCCTTGGCAAGAGTATTCAGCGCCTGCTGATAAGCACTGCGAGCTTGTTCAAGCTGTTTTTTCGCTAACAAAATATCACCGCGTATTTCACTATACAGTGAGGTGTAGCTTCCTAGCTTACTCTGCTTCACTAAAGCTAAGGCTTCATCATATTTTTTCTCTGTCGCCAGCACTCGCGCCAGACGCAAACGAGCAATATGTTTCAAGCCATCCTCATTGGCATTTTTGATAACCCAGCGTAAATGCACCTCGGCCGCATCAAATGAATTGCTTTCTACGCTCATGCGCGCCATACCCAGCGCAGCCAATGCCGCATAGGGCGTTCCAGGAAACAACTCAACCAGTTGCCTGCCGACAGCAAAGACGCCGGCTGAATCACCGCTAATCAGATAATTCTGCAAATTTGAATAAACCATCGAAGCTTTCTGTGACTGGCCAGCCTGGTAATCCACCCAGAAACGATAACCGCCAATCGCCGCCAG
The DNA here is from genome assembly GCA_013152045.1 of Gammaproteobacteria bacterium. Taxonomy (GTDB): domain Bacteria; phylum Pseudomonadota; class Gammaproteobacteria; order UBA6429; family Thiohalophilaceae; genus JAADGZ01. Next base: position 7,479 of record JAADGZ010000128.1, on the reverse strand, counting down.
ACCTAGCGCCAGCCCAATAATCATGGCACTACCGTTTTTTCTAAGCCAGGTTTTTAAAGCTTCAACCTGTTCTTCTTCTGTCTGCTCCAAACTCACTTTAATCTCCGTTGCATGTATATATTTTAAATCTCTTTGGGTTTAATTCTCCGCTGCTTACAGCGAAAAACAGTAGGATGGGTTTCACCTCGTGAAACCCATCCTACCACTTAATACCCCACCTGCATTTGCTTTCGTTAAGCTTATAATTTCAGGCTGCTTTTCAAAAATTCGACCAGCCCGATCTGGCTAAGCGCCTGTTGTTGCATTTCACCACGTAAGTCCTTGATGGTTATTTCATTCCGCGCCAGTTCATCGTCAGCGAGAATCAAGGCAAACTGCGCGCCGCTCCGATCCGCCTTCTTCATCTGGCTTTTCATGCCGCCGCCGCCAGCGTTCAACAGCAAGCGTAACTCCGGCAAGGCATCCCGGCATTGCTCGGCCAGTTCGATGGCCCGTATTTCGGCCGCGTCACCCAGGGCCAGCAAATAAACCTGGGGGGCAGAATCGTACCTGGCAAACTGCGCCTCATCTATTAGTAAAACCAGCCGCTCCAGACCAATGGCAAATCCCATCGCGGTCGTTGCCCGACCGCCCAACTGTTCTACCAGGCCATCAAATCGACCACCGGCACAAATGGTCCCCTGCGCACCCAGTCTGTCGGTTACCCATTCGAATACGGTTTTGGAATAATAATCCAGCCCCCGAACCAGACGCGAATTAAGCCGGTAAGTAATACCTGCTGCATCCAGCAAGTTACACAGTTTAACAAAATGTTCGCGCGATGCCTCGTCCAGATGTGCGTTTAATTTCGGTGCAGCCTCAATTAGTGCCTGCATATCTGGATTTTTGCTATCCAAAATACGCAAAGGGTTCGATTGCAGACGGCGCAGACTATCCGCATCCAGCTGCTCACGATGTTCATTTAGATAGGCGACTAGAATATCCCGGTAAGCCCGGCGCGATTCAATCGAACCCAGCGAATTCAGTTCCAGGGTCACCGAATCAGCAATCCCTAGCCGCTGCCAGAGACGCGCGCTCATCATGATCATCTCGGCATCAATATCGGGACCAGAAAAACCAAAGGCTTCCACGCCCAACTGGTAAAACTGACGATAGCGTCCTTTCTGCGGCCGCTCATGGCGAAACATGGGACCCAGATACCACAAACGCCGGGACTGGTTGTACAAAAGTCCATGTTGCAGGCAGGCACGTACACAAGCCGCCGTACCTTCCGGACGCAGGCTCAGGCTGTCGCCATTGCGATCTTCGAAGGTGTACATTTCCTTTTCGACAATATCGGTGACCTCGCCAATAGAACGTTTGAACAGTTCAGTTTTCTCGACAATAGGGAAACGAATTTCAGCATAGCCATAAGCGGCCATCAACTTGCGAAACTGTTGTTCGACAAATTGCCATTTAGGCGTTTCCTCGGGCAAAATATCATTCATGCCACGAATGGCCTGGATCAACTTGGACACGTTATTACCTGTTATTTCAGAATAAGGCTGGCTGATTGATGCAGATTTATTCTCGCATCGTTAGCGCGGAGGATGTTTTCTTTTTTTTGCCTACCTCAAAGTAGGCAATATTTTTGCGCGTGTATTCTGATATATTAAAAGGCTGATTATCCCAGGATACGCTAACCCCAGGTGAATACCCCAGCAGGATGGAATAACTCGAACTGGAATCCAGTTCCAGGTGATTGCCTTTCTCAACCATACGATACACCAGCCGCTTGCCATTCGCATCACGGATGTCGGTCCATGAATCGGTTTTATATTCCAAACGCAAATGTGGAAGTGGCGTAAGCTTAACCTTAGGCAGAGGCGCGGCCACAGCGATATTGACTTTACTTATCGTCAACTGCTTGGTCGTGGTTTTGGCCTTTGCGCTGACCACACTTGATGCTGTGTTTGGCTTGTCTTTGTCTCTGGACGGAACAGGAATATTATGCATTTCCTGCGCATCGGCAACGCCGCTTTTTGTCGTCGCCAGGGAGTCTGCCCGCGCAGAGTCTTCACCACTGAGCAGTACAAAGCCTACTACTGCCGCAACTGCCAGCAGCAACCCCAGTAACGCAGGTAATAGCCACTTTCGCTGTTCTGTGGGTGAAATAGTTTGATAACTGATAGCCTCAAACTTGCGCTCATTCTCTTCTTCTATGTTTTTTAGATCACTAACAAATTCATCCAGCGGCAATTCAAGCAATTTTACGTAGGCGCGCATATAGCCATATAAATAAGCCGAACCAGCAAAAATGCTGTAATCATCCTTTTCCAAGGCGCGGATAAAACGTGTTTCAAAATAGAGTTTGGCCGCAACATCCTCGACTTCCAGATTCAGCGCTTCGCGGGCAACACGCAGGCGTTCACCTTTTGAGATTTCACTGACCTTTACCTCACCATCCATATTCTTAGTTTCTTCACTCATCGGGAGTCCTGCATTTCAAGCTGCTTCAATAATTGCGTTTCTTTCGCATCTGGATATTTGCTTTTCAAACGAACAGCATACTCCGCCATTCGTTTGTTATCGCCACGCTGACGCTGAATAAGAATCGCCAACCACAAGCTGGCCGCATTGTGCGTGCCATTGTATTTAAGAAACTTATTCAAATATAGCTGTGTCTGATCGTAGAGGCCTTTGCCATAACTAATCTGAGCCAGTCCCAACAGGCTTTTACGTGATTTAGGATTCAGTTTCAGTGCTTTACTATAAAATTCTTCAGCCTGATGCAAATTACCCTTGTTCTGCGCACACTGGCCCATATTTTCAAACAGCCGATCACGCAACTGGTACAAAGGATCTTTCATGACCTGTTTAAAATAACCATCCGCTTCGTCATAACGTTTCTGCTCACACAGAAAAACGGCATAGTTATTACGCACCGCAGCCACACGTGAAGACAGACTGCTGTCCGGCATAATCTCCAGTGCGGTTCTAAAATGTTGCTCAGATTTCTTGGGCCGATGGAGTCTGCCATACAAAACCGCAAGATACTGGTGAGCATCAGGGTTTTTAGGATCTTCTTTAATCGCCTTCAATAACTTGTGCAACGCCGTTTCATAACGCCCCTGCTGCATATAAGCTAGTCCCAGCTTAGCATTTTCTTCCGCCGCTTTTTTCAGATTACTTTCATTAACCACCGGTACCGGAGCACAGGCCACCAGCAGACTGGCAAGCAAAGCAAAAATAATCAAACGCATATTTATACTACCCATGTTACTGGTGCTTCTTTTAAATGTTTCAATTTTCGTTTGCTGCGATCGACCACTTTCCCGGCAAGTTGGCCGCAAGCCGCATCAATATCTTCACCACGGGTGCGGCGGGTAATGGTAATCAACCCCGCCTTGACCAGGATATCTCGAAAACCATTAATCGCCTGCGTTGTTGAAACCCGATAGTCGCTGCCAGGAAATGGATTGAAGGGAATTAAATTAACCTTCGAGGGAATGCCCTTTAATAGTTTCACTAATGCCCGCGCCTGCGCCGGACTGTCATTGATACCATCCAGCATGACATATTCAAAGGTCACCTTACGTTTGCTTTCACCTTCGATATAACGTCTGCAGGCGGCCAGTAATTCCTTGATTGGATACTTTCGATTTAGCGGCACCAGCTGATCCCGTAAACCATCATCGGTAGCGAGACGGCAAGACTGACGTCGCTGACTGCCTTCAGCCGGTCTAATGCAGGCACCACGCCGGAAGTACTCAGGGTCACGCGGCGTTTCGACAAGCCGTAGGCATTGTCTTCAATCATCAGGTTCATGGCTGTAACCACATTATCAAAATTCAACAGCGGCTCGCCCATGCCCATCATGACCACGTTGCTAATCACTCGTTGTTCACGGGGTAAGCATTGCAGAGCCTGGTTGGCGCGCCAAACCTGACCAATAATTTCAGCGGCAAAAAGATTACGGTTAAAACCCTGTTGCGCAGTTGAACAAAAACTGCAATCAAGCGCACAACCTACCTGGGAAGACACACACAATGTGCCACGTCCATCTTCAGGAATATAAACCGTCTCGACACAATTGCCGTTATCTACCTGTAATAACCATTTCACCACACCGTCACTGGCACGCTGTTCTGTGACGATTTCTGGCGCTCGGATCTCGGCAAGCTGGGTAAGTTTGCTGCGCAACACCTTGCCCAGATTACTCATGGCCTCGAAATCATCCACCCCAAACTGATAGATCCATTTCATCACCTGGCTGGCGCGAAACGGCTTTTCGCCCTGCGCTTCGAACCAGCCCTGCAACGCAGGCAGATCGAAGTCCAGCAAATTCACTTTTTTCTGTGTGGTCAAATTTTAGTCCCGGCTTTGTCGAGCCTTTGGGAGTGATACAAAACAGCCGCTAAAACACCGACCTAGATCAAACCCGAATTCTATCCTGTGTAAGGATTTCAAGCAATTAGCTTGCACCAGCGGAGCCTGATTATACCTGTTTCCTGGCCCTGCCGGACAGTTCTTCTGAATCAATATCTGCAGAAGAATTAAGATGTGAAAGCGCTTGATAGTCGAACTCATGCACCTTAAACTACCAATTTAGACTTATTATAAATTAAAGGAGCATTTTATGAGTGTATTAGTTGGTCGTGAAGCCCCGGATTTCACCGCTGCCGCCGTACTGGGCAATGGTGAAATTGTCGAGGACTACAATTTCAAACAGGAAAGCAACGGAAAATATACGGTGCTTTTCTTCTATCCTCTTGATTTTACGTTTGTTTGCCCATCTGAGCTGATTGCGTTCGATCATCGTCTGGACGAATTCAGCAAACGCGGCGTCGAGGTTATCGGGGTTTCCATCGATTCCCAGTTTACTCACAATGCCTGGCGCAATACGCCGATTAACGAAGGCGGCATCGGCCCGGTTAAATATCCTTTGGTTGCCGATGTCAACCATGCTATCTGCCAGGCCTATGATGTCGAACATCCAGAAGCCAGTGTCGCCTTTCGTGGCTCTTTCCTGATTGACAAGAAGGGTATGGTGCGCCATCAGGTGGTCAATGATCTACCTTTGGGCCGCAATATTGACGAGATGCTGCGCATGATTGATGCCCTGCAGTTCACCGAAGAACACGGCGAAGTCTGCCCGGCTGGTTGGAAACAGGGTGACAAGGGCATGCAGGCCACGCCTGAGGGTGTCGCCAGCTACCTGGCAGATGAGGCCAACAAGCTTTAATTCCTGTTCCTCTTCCCTGCATTTGAAAAACCTGCTGCCCAGCAGGTTTTTTTTTGCCTGCTATCGACTCTCCAGCATATTAGATCGTTTCCAAATAGCCCGATTAATTTAATAGAACATATGAAATTCATACTGGCATAAACGATTTCTGCAGGTAAAAGCCCATCAACCCCGGTAACATGACCTTATTGTAATATTCTGATATTTTTATATACAAGTCCTGACATGGAGGTTTGATATTTCATTTGTCGTCTACTAAAAAAACAGGATTATCCCTTGAATAAAAAAACCAGCATCATGATTGCCGCACTCACTCTTCCTTCTCTTGCCTGCGCTACAAATGGTTATCAACTTATTGGGGTGGGGGCTTACCAGAAAGGCCTTGCCGGTGCCGTTACCGCTAATCCTGGCAGCGCCATGACAGCGGTTTCCAACCCAGCCGGTGCCGCTCGCGTCGGCAGCCGTGCAGACTTTTCCCTGGAAGCATTTATGCCGGAACGAGATCTTGATTTTACCGCCCTGGCTGGTAATAAAGGCAAAAGTGCCGTAAGCATGTATGGCGTTCCCTCACTTGGTTGGACCGCTCCCACTTCAAAAGGCAGTAATATGTATTTCGGTGGTGGCATGTATGGCACATCCGGTATGGGTGTCGATTATGCATCGACCAAGATGACCGGCGGCGTACCCAATCGCTACTGGGATGGCTATAGCAATATCGCCTTCTGGCAAATGGCGCCGGTACTGGCCTGGAATGTCGACGACAAACTGAGCCTGGGCGTCTCTCTGAATATCGATTATCAATCTGTCGCTTTTCAACAACGCGTTCTGAGTGACACCAATGGCAACGGTGTTGGCGATACCATTGTCGATAATTTTGATCTGAGTCGGGCAGCCAGCAGTTTTGGTTTTGGGCTAGGGCTAGGTCTGTTGTATGACCTCAATCCGCAAATCACGCTGGGCTTTTCCTATAAAAGCAAACAAACCTTCTCGAACCTGGAGTATCAACTGGCCTATGGCGATATCTACAGTGATAGCAGAACCGCAGGCTCAGCAGGAACCTACAAGCTGGCGCTGGATTTTCCACAGCAGGCCGCAGCCGGTATCGCGTATCGCCCTAACAATAAACTTACCCTATCGGCTGATTTAAAGTGGATCAACTGGTCCGCCACTATGAATAAACTGGCGGTGACTGGCCCCAATAATTTTGTCCGCAGCATGAACCCAGGTTGGAACGATCAAACCGTCTTTGCAGTTGGCGTTAACTATGAGCTAAATAATCGAGTTAGCCTTCGCGGTGGTTACAATTATGCAAAATCACCTTTTGACGAGAACCAGGCCAGTCGTAATCTTATCCTGCCCGCCATTGTCGAAAGCCATTACACCCTGGGGGCAGGCTTCGTGCTAAATTCAAACTGGGATCTGAGCGTACACTACATGTACACGCCAAAGAAAACGCTACAGGCACCGGCAACGGATACCAATGCTCCAGGCGCTATTATCTCGCTGCAGGAAACCTCTTTCGGCGCCAATATCGGCTATCGTTTCTAACGTTTGAATAAACGTCTACTTTAAGTCCTGGTTCCTACGCGTGAGTGTAGGAACCAGAGGAGAAACAACTGGAAAGTGTTATACATTGTAGGTTGGTGCAGAGCCATGATTTTTATGGCGAAGCCCAACAGGCATTGACTTAATTGTTGGGCTTCGCGTTGCTCTGCACCAACCTACGAGTAACGCATATCCAGCCGGGAAGCTGAATAGTTACGTCTGATTAAGATGCCGTTTGTTGATTTGGCGGGGAGTATTTATTAACCCACGAGGCTGCCAACTCACTGGCCAGCTCAGAATCCTCGGTCACAAACCAACGGTAGGCAACACTGTCTTTGGCCGCCGGGGTATTCATCAGGCTGCTTGCTTCTGTTTTAAGATCACCATTGCTGCCAACAAATAAGACATCATCGTTTTCATTCAGCAACAGAACGACACCCGAGCTTTCGGGAGCTTCTTCAAGTTTATCGGGAAAAGCCAGCGCATAGGTCGAGTGTTTGCGAATCAACTCGTTTTTTTTGTCTTTGTGACTAAATCTCATAATAATAGCTCCATGAATATCCAGTAAGGAGCGTTACTTGCCGCGCCCCAAATACACCTGATGCTAGCAGGGATAAAGGCGGTTTGTCGAATATTTCTTACTGGATTTTATTTAGCTAAAATAGCGGTTCCAAAAACCCGATCATTTGTTCATTTCCCCGTTCATGTGG
>JAADGZ010000144.1 GCA_013152045.1 Gammaproteobacteria bacterium | reverse complement strand
CCTTTCGTCATAAAATATATTTTCAGGCCATCATGAATTCCACTTGTCGATTAGTCGCTCTCCTGTGTTTGCTTTTAACGCCATATACCGTCATTCACGCTGAGGAAGCAGCCCCTACAACCGACTTATATCGGTTGCAGCCCGGTGACGTGTTGATAATATCGGTGTGGAAAGAAGAGGATCTGAATACTCCGGTTATTGTCCGTCCAGATGGATGGATTAACTTTCCGCTGGTGGGAGAAGCAAAGGCATCCGGAAGCAGTGTAGAGGAGTTGCGACAGCTCATTAGCGAGAAGCTGACAAAATATATTTCCGACCCGGTTGTTTCGGTATCAATCCAGGATCTGTCTGGCAATATTGTTTACGTCATTGGCAAGGTCAACCGCCCCGGCCCGTTCCCGATAGTGAGAAATGTCGATGTCATGCAGGCACTGAGTATGGCCGGCGGCACAGCCCTCTATGCAGCTGTGAACAAGATCAAGATCCTACGGCGCGAACATGGCGAGTTGCGAGCCATTCCTTTCGAATATGGCGATGTCGCCAAGGGCAAGCACCTGGAACAAAACATCATTCTGCAGGCCGGTGATGTGGTAGTGGTGCCATAAGACGTTTCAACCAATTGCCTGATTCCGTCCACTGAAACTTCGAAGGCCATCGACATGCGAGTCCCTTCCTGTGCTTTTATCGTCTGCCTGTCATTGGCATTGGGAGGCCGACCGGCCTCTGGCGCCGAGTGGCAGATCGACCCCACACTCCGTTTTAATGCTGGCTACAACGACAATATACGTCTTAACACCAGCAACAAAACAGCAACGGCAGTCGCCACTTTCAGCCCCAGCACAGTCTTCAGCGTTGCGACACCCACATCAGGCGCCAGCGGTGCACTGAGGTTTGATTTCCGTCGCTTTGAAGCAGACAGCGATCTGAATGACAATAATGCACGCCTCACCACCAATTTGTACCATAATCTGGAGCAATCCAAACTGGATCTGAATCTCAGCTTTGTCAACGACACCACGCTGGATAGCCAGCTTGATGCCACGGGTGTGGCCTTCAGCCGGATAACCCGGCAGTCCCTAAATGTCAGCCCGCAATGGACCTATGCGTTCAATGCGCGCACTAATGTGAGTGCAAACTACAGTTACAACAGCACCAAATACAAAAATTCTGGCAACACAGTCTTTGTGAATTTCACTATAAACAGCGGCAGCATATCGCTGAAGCATATTCTGGATGAGCGATTAGAGGGTTCTATCACCCTGTCAGGAGTCCAGTCCAACAACGACAACAAAACGGAATCGACCAACATCAACCTGCAAGGTGGCGCCTCATATAAGCTTAGTGACACCTGGTCGTCTTCACTATTCGTTGGCGTTCGCCGAACCAACACACGTTTTACTCAGAACAGTTCGACACCCATCTTTTCGCCTGTAGATAATACGTTAATTGGCTTTTTCCCGTTAACCCAGGACGTATCCAACAGTAATCAGGGTTTAACTTTCAGTGCCGCTCTCAATAAAACCTTGCAGCGTGGTGGCATCACACTGACAGCCACTCGCAGTATCAGGAACAATTTCAATGGTCAGCCGATCGAAACCACCAGCCTGCGCCCAACCATCAGGTACCAGTTCAACGAAACTTTGTCAGGCCAGCTGAACATGCGATTTACCACCACTAAAGCCGACACTAACCTCACCAGCAGTCTGAATCAGACTTCCTACCAGATCAAACCAGCCATCACCTGGAACATAACAAACTTCTGGAGGTTATACGGCAATTATCTTTATAGAAAACAGACTTTTGATAGCACCCACAAAGATGCAACGCAAAACGTGGTAAGCCTGACACTGATATACCTCTGGCCCAAGATCTCGGTTTCCCGCTAGAACAAAATGAAGCTAGTTATTTTTCCTGCGGCGACTCACTGCAAACAATCCCGCCAACCCCGAACCGAACAGCCAGACCGCCGCCGGAATTGGTACGGCGCTCACCACCTTGCCGGTGATATCGAGACTGTAGGGAACACCGTTAAAATTGGAAGGATCGTTCGATGGGATAACCGCAGCGTATGTTAGCGTGAACGTGCTGCTTATTGAGCAAGAGGCCGCCGAGCAGGTAATGGTGGCCAAGCCAGACCCATTGTCATAACTGCCAGCAATATCAACAGATCCAGACCCGGCTCCGGAAATTACACAAATACCATCGGTAGAGGTACCGCAATCCTGTATACCCCCTCCCAATGTGATACTGGGAACCCCGTTCCAGGTTACACGCCAACCGCTGAAGTCCAGGGTCTGGGTGAAACCACCATCATTGTTGACATCATTGTCAACAACGGTGATCGGGCTGCTGGTAAAGTGCATTCCACTATTGCCTGAGAACAACCATTCCTTGTCGAGGCCACCCTTATTATGGGGAGCGCCACCGTGACTGTTATGCCCATTGGTATCCTGAATAACGCCGATATGAATACCGCCATCCGGTCCGGACTGAATTGGTGTCAGGACAGCGCCCGCACCGGATCCTGTATCCAGACCAAAAGTGCCAGTGAAATCGAGAACAGCGCTTGTGGTTAGGGCCGCGTTAGCGCTTAGGCTGACACCTCCCAACGCAAGTGCGATTGACGCACTCAGAAGTGTTTTGTTATTAATCATTAAGACCTGCTCCTCCATGTATCAAGGGTCATAAACGGCTGGCATACAAGTGAACGGCGCACCTTGCTACGTCCTTAGCGAGAGAGCTCTTGGCAACCAGCCAACAATGTTCGCGCATACACATGCAATTCCTATGCTCATACATCCAAACGTTTAAAAAAGAATTAGTTAGCTATCTTCCAGGTAAAATCGGGCAGGAGAAACCGTAAGATATTCCAACAATATTCCAGAATTTCTTACAAAAGGCTTACACCTCCCACAAAAAAATACAGCGTGTTGCTGCGCCTTGGTGGACTACTCCGTATGTAGCGAAACACCAGCAACCTGGCCGGACGACTTTTTCCCGTCTCTTTCCAGCAATGAATCGTAACAATACTTTAGTTTAATCAATAGTTACCGTTACAAGAGACAGTATTTGATGCTGTTCATAATTACGCTGCATATTTGACGTTAACTGACAGCTAACCTAGAATCTCGGGCCGCGCCTGACGGTCGGCTTCTGGCTGTTAGTAACCTGTGCACCGCCTCAGCCTCTGGCGCAAAAGGGAAAATAATGGACGAACAAACACTCGATTTTTCTGATT
>JAADGZ010000132.1 GCA_013152045.1 Gammaproteobacteria bacterium | reverse complement strand
TTGCTTGCCAAGTGTTCTTGTTGAACTGTGTACTCGGAGAAGACATACGTTCCGTCAGGCTGAATAAAAAGGCAGTCTGGAGTTCCTTTTACAACTCGGTCAGTTATTTGCATCATTCCGATCGAGTTTATATGCTCATAGCCCTGCCTAAACAACCAGTCATCACATAGACGCTGAAACCCTCCCCCTTCAAGCTCAAGTAACTTTAATTTTATCTGGTTAATAGTCCCCATAATAAGTGCCCATTGTAGATGTAGCTATCTAAACAACTCCCACTTTCCCAGTTAAAAGGTCTTGCATAAGGCCATTTTTCATTTTATTCATTTTTTTAAAATAGCACTTTTCTTTATCAACTATTTCTTGCATAGAGTTCAATCGGTCCGCAATTAATCGTTGTTCGTCTCCCAAGGGGCAGCAAACTTTAAAATTATTAATTTTGGTTAATGTTAGCCGAGGTATTGCATTTCCAGACATAAGTTCTTTCAATCGTTTTTGACCGTCTAATGACAATAGGTGGTGCAATAGATAGTCTGCATGTGCCAACACTCCATCAGTTCTTATAAATGCTACGCTAGATAACATGCTGAAAGGCTTGATAATCGTATTCAAAGCCATATTGCCCGTATTAGCACCATCCTTGGTTAGCAATAAATCCCCAGCTTTTACATCGCATCTGGCGTAAATGCTGCGGTGCTCATTTTTTGATATTTTTTCGACTTTTGATAAGTCTAAAAAGCCAAACTTTATATTCTTTGAAGTGATATACAGATAATCACCGTCACTTGTTTGTGGGGAAAAATGTGTTCCATCTTGTATTTTTATGGCTATGTCTCGTAAAATTTTGACATCCCATCCCTTCGGCACCCACCCCAATTCAGTTTCTTTATATCGATGGGGTGCCTGTTCGACGGGTGGGCGGAGTTGGCCGGTGGTGGGGTCGATGCCTCGAGTGAAGAGGTCGGCCATCATGCCCTGTTTGATGGCGGTGTGTTTGTCGATAAGGGACTAGATCTTTTCTATGAGTTGATCGATGGTGGTGAGGATTTTGGCGATTTTTTGTTGATTTTCTAATGTGCATGGTAAGGGCACTTTAAGTTTTTCGATTCTATATAGCGCAAGTTTCGGTACACCCGCACCTATTCCAATTTCCTTATTAATTTGCGACTGGACAAAGTCTCCTCTTAATGAATAGTTCAAATAATCAAGATCATAATTACCTAAATCAATCTTTGTAAGTTTGGCGGCATTCTCGGTTAGCTGTGCTCCGCTATATTTCTCTGGAATTTTCCCAAATAGCCCCAAAGTACCGGCAATCGTTACATAAAGATCTTGCGAAGCAACAGTGTAATTAGATATAAATTTTTGTATTTCTGGTTTAACGTAAACGATTCCTTCATCTTTAATAGTTCCGTTTACCATATTTGTAACACGCAAATAAGGATAGGGAGTCATTTCATCCGCAAACTCTTCACCTGCTGGAAGCCTTTTGCCACCTTTAACTTGTGAGAATTTCTCAACTTCGATCAGTTTCCAGTCAATAGGAAGTGCTAATTCACTCGCGTCGCTCACGGCTTCTTACCTCCCGCGACACTAGGACATCCCTGTCCCTCATACCCCAACTCCTTGAGAAATCCATCCAGTTCCTCAGCCACCTGATCACGCTCCGCTAATATCTCCTTCAATGTCACCGCATATTTATCCCACAAATTCTCAACCGCCTTGGTCAGCCCTTGCAGGTAAGCGCGAATATAGGCGCTGTATTCCTGATCCAGTTCCTGCTTGAAGCGTTGCAGTATCAGTTGCTTTGCTTCGACTTCTGATATTTTTGCGCGGGCAGATTCCACCAGTTGGTCTTTTTTCTTTTCCGCTTCGCGGATACCGGCTTTCAGGGTTTTCAGTTCTTTATCCAGCTCGGTATGGGCGGCGAGTTTGTTGTCGATATCGGCAATATCTTTTTGCAGGGCTTCGATTTCTGTGTTTAGTTTTGTAATGGCCTGAGTGTATTCAGCTTTATCCAGCACGGCTTTTTCGGCACGTTTTTCATCCTGCTTTGCGGCTTTAAGGTTTCGCTTGGCTTCACGAAGCTGGGCATTGAGTTCTTTTTTCTGGTCTTTGTAGGCCTTCAATTGTGCCTTGGGCAATACGCCCATCGTTTCATCGTCGGCTGCTTCTGCTTCGTCGCTGCCTTCAATATCATTCACGGATGCAAACAGGGCATCCAGTTCAGTAATTCTTGCCTGATCTTTTTTCAAATTTTCAAGCACTTCGGGAAATTGTGATTGCAGTATTTCTTCATCTGGGATGAGTTCGGCATTCCAGCCACTGGCGGCGATGGATTTCAGGTCGGCCTGCAATTTTTTGAAGTAACTGGCGGCGGCTCCGCGTACTTTGTATAAATCCAACAGTCCCTGATTGACCAATGTGTCACTGAGCGTATTGAGGCTGTTGCGACGCAGGGCAAACACAGCTTGCTGGCCTTGTTCCTGCCCTTTTACGGGCAGGGCTTCCATCTCCGGCAGTTGTGCCTGCCACCAGCCATCCAGTGCGGATTGAAATGCCTGGTGTTTATTCTGTACGGCTCGGTGCGCTTCGATCCGGTTTTTAATGGAGGCCTTGTCGGTCAGCTTGTCGCTAAATTCCCGATAGTTTTCTACGGTTGGCAAATGTGCCTGCCGGGGTGATGGCTGATCGATGATAAACAGATCGCTTTTTAATTCCGGGTAGTTGCTCCAGTAATCAGACAGGGCTTCGATTTCTTTTAGTGGCACACCACCGTTGAGATGGGCAGAGACATCCTGGGGTTCGGGGGGCGGGCTGTTGTCTACATAGCGGCGGATGTTGAGATTGTATTCTTCCTGTTCCAGTTCTTCGCGGCTGACCAGGCGGCTGTATTTTGGAACTTCCTGTTTCTGGTGATAGACATGTGTAATTTTTTCAACGTCTTCCGGACGCAGGCTGTTCTGGTTTTTGCCTTCTTTATATTCGCGGTCGGCATTGATGAACAGGACTGAATTACGTTTGGCGCTATGGGCTTTATTGATAACCAGCACACAGGCCGGTATGCCGGTGCCGTAAAACAGGCCTTGCGGTAAACCAATGACGGCTTCGAGTATTCCGCTCTGGATAAAGTGACGGCGGCAGGTGCGTTCTTCACCGCTGCGGAATAACACGCCATCCATGGGGCATGACCACGGCCATTCTGCCATTGGCCTTGAGTGAGGCGACCATGTGCTGCACAAACATCAAGTCTGCTTTTTTGCCGCTTTCGGGCATAAAGGTATGGAAGCGATCTGGTAGCGCCATGCCGACTTTGCTGTAGTTCTGTGAGAACGGCGGGTTAGCGATGACCCGGTCGAAGGTGCGCAGTTCGCCTTCATCAGTGAGGTGCTGCGGAGCTTTTATGGTGTCTTCATTGCGTATGTCTGCACCGCTGATGCCGTGCAGGATCATGTTCATCTTGCAGATAGACCAGGTGCCACCGTTGTCTTCCTGACCGCGCAGATGCAGGTCACGGGAACTGCCGCCGGTCTCTTCGATGTATTGCTGGCTCTGGATGAGCATACCGCCGGAGCCGCAGGTGGGGTCATACACCTCCATGCCTTCCGCCGGTTCGATGATCTCCACCAGCAGGCGTACGACTTCACTGGGCGTGTAGAACTCACCGCCTTTCTTGCCAGCGCTGTCGGCAAAATACTTGATCAGATATTCATAGGCGGAACCGAGCAGGTCGGGAAACTCAAAATCCCCGTTGGCCAGGGGGATTTCATCAAAGTGCTGAATGAACGCCACCAAGGTTTCATCGGACATGGGCTTTTTGCCGACCTTGCGGTTGAAGTTGATGTGTTTGAGCACATCCTCCATGCCTCGCTTGAGGTTGGCCTCTTCCAGCTCGGCCAGCGCCTTGTTCAGGCCCGAGCCGACATCGGACTTTAAGTGGCGCAGTGAGCGCCAGTGAGCGCCAGTGGGCGCGCTCAGGCACGTAGAAGGAGTATTTGTTGGGCTTGGCGAGCTGGGCAGCGATGGTGGCTTCATCAAGCCCGTCATCCGCGTAGGCCTTGCGGAGCTGTTGTTGCTCCGCCTCGAACTGGTCGGACATACGTTTGAGGAACAGCATGCCGAAGATGTATTCCTTGAATTCGGAGGCATCCATTTTGCCGCGCAGGATGTCGCAGGCTTTGAGCAGCAGGGATTCGAGCTTTGAGAGAGTTAGTTTTTGCTTATTCATAGACGCCTGCTTTCTTAATTATT
>JAADGZ010000055.1 GCA_013152045.1 Gammaproteobacteria bacterium | reverse complement strand
ACAGAATATCAGAGCAGGCTGTTGGGCTTCATTTTATTCAACCCAACCTACAACTTAATACCCCGTCAGCTTGCTGCGGGGTAGTTTATTCTGGAGCAGGAAAGTAGATGTCCGAGCAGAAATCATCCGCACAGATTCTGCGTGTTATGAGTTATAACATACAGGTGGGCATTGCTACCTCGCGGGCGCGCCATTATGTTACCGGCAGCTGGAAACATATTTTTCCAAGTTCCCAACGCCTGCCTAACCTTGATCGTGCGGCAAAGCTGATTCAGCAGTATGACATCGTTGGCTTGCAGGAACTGGATGCCGGTAGTTTGCGCAGCAACTTTATCAATCTTGCCGAGTATCTTGCCGAGCGTGCAGATTTTCCCTATTGGTATCATCAGGTCAATCGTAACCTGGGTCGGTTGGCACAGCACAGCAATGCCTTTCTCAGTCATTTCAAACCGGATCGGATTGAGAACCTTAAACTTCCGGGTTTTATTCCGGGACGCCAGGCTATTATGGCGGTATTTGAATCAGAAACGGATGCCCTGGCCGTGTTCATTCTACATTTGGCGTTAGGTAAGCGGGCGCGCATACGGCAACTGGACTATATTGCTGAGCGTGTCAGCGACTATCCCCATGCTATTGTTATGGGTGATCTGAATTGCCGTAGTGACGGCCCGGAAATGCAACTGTTGTTTAGGAAGACTTCGCTGCGGGAATCAACAGATAAAATGTGCACCTTCCCCAGCTGGTGTCCGCAGCACCATATCGATCATATTTTAGTAAGCTCGGATCTAACCGTAAAAAAAACCTGCGCCCTGCGCCATGAAGTTTCTGACCATCTGCCCTTAACTATGGAAATAGAATTACCTTTGACGATTAAACTAAATCGTTATACGCATCAGGGTCTATCGCTGGAAAATTATCTGGGCCGTTCTATAATTTCCCTATGAGTGACAAAGGTAGCCGCAAAGCTGATTTATGGCAACGAAAGTATTATCAAAGCCTGGATGAGCTGGAACAAAAAGAAAAACAGTGNNAACAGTGGCAAGAACTTGAATCTCTGCTACGTTTGTTAGCGCTGCGTCTGACATTGCTCTCAGACGCCAGTGATGAGCAGTTGGAAAAGAAACTGGACAAACTGCGTAGTAACCTTCGCTATGAAGATAATACCCTTAAATTCCGGCCCTTGATCACTGACATTAGCTCCGCTATTGCCAGCGCCGATTCAGAAATAAAAGCTAAAAAGACCGATCATGAAGTTCAGTTTGCCAGGGTCCTGGCCAGCCTGCTGGATGAATTTAAAATCCCAACAATGTTACAGCGGCAGGAAAAGCATGTTCGCAAACGTCTCGAACAGGCAAAATCTGAAAAAGACATTGCCGAATTGATTCAAGATATGGCGGAACTTCTTGATTTAACCATCGAGTATCGGCTCGAGGAAAAATATGACGATGTGCGTGCAACGGTAAGTGATGAATCGCCTGAGAAGAAAATAGAAAAAAAGGCAGAAGAAAAAGCAGGTTTCTTACAAAAAATATTTTCCGCGACGAAAAACAAATCAGAACAAGCCCCGGAAAACCGACAAATTGAAGCACAAAAGGATATAGCCGAAACAGAAGCTATTCCAGTTAACCTCTCGCCCGATATTTCTCTAGATGTTTCTATAGACACCGGCGTCGATATCGATACCGAGCAGAATGCAGTCAATGAATCAGTCATGCCACTATCCGCTGAGGATATTCAGCAAGCGGCGGGAATTCTCATCGAGCTACTGGAAAAACTTGAGTTGCCGCAAGATCTTGGTGTCGAGGCTGGACTCATATGTCAGCGCCTGGACCCCTGTTATGAGCAGGAAAATCTGTTGCAGGGAATTGAAACCACGGCGGCACTGGTGAGCGTAGCGCATAGTCGTATACTGGATGAAAAAAAGAAACTGGAAGCTTTTTTACAACAATTGACTGAACGGCTGCAGGAAATCGATACGGATTTGCAGGAAACTGTACGCTTACAACAACTGTCGATTACAGGAACACGGCAAGTTAATGCAGCGGTTGAAAATGAAGTGCGTGGTATTGAACAGTCCGTTGAGAAAGCCAGTGATCTAACTATGCTGCAAACAGATATACAGTCACGCGTAATTATTATCCGTGATCACATGGACAGTTTTTTACAGGTCGAGTTATCGCGTGACAAGCAAAGCGGTAATATCTCCGGGCGGCTAAAAAAAGAATTGTCGGAGGCGGAAAGGGAAATTGAAACGCTGCGCAAGCAGCTTGAGAATGAACGTGAGCAGTCAATGAGAGATGCGCTGACTGATCTGTTTAACCGCAAGGCTTATGATCAATATATTAATGACGAGCTGGCTCGATTCAAACGTTATGCATCACCGTTCGTGCTTGCGGTATGGGATGTGGATTGCTTCAAGGCGGTGAATGATCAATATGGTCATGCTGCCGGCGATAAGGTACTCAAAATTATTGCTGATGTCATTGCGAAAAATACTCGGGAAACCGATATTGTAGTACGCTATGGTGGTGATGAGCTCGTGATTATCATGCCGGAAACAAAAGTTGGAGAAGCATATACATCACTGACCAAGCTGAGCGAAATCATTCAAAATTGCGCCTTCCACTTTCGTGGCAAGCGTGTCGAGGTTACCGCATCCTGTGGCATCACTGAAAGCCGGGAAAATGATACGGCCGAGTCTATTTTTCAGCGTGCCGACAGTGGTTTGTATCAAGCGAAAGAGAAGGGCCGTAACCGTTGTGAGATAGCCAAGTAAGCGGGCGCGTTTTTTATTCATGTGCATAAGTTGTTGGTCTTCGTAATACACTTCACTCTGGGCTACAAAAAACAATTCCCCTGCCTTCCCTGTGCGATTAAATGCCAGACTGGATCCGTCGTAGAATAAATCAATGCGCTTATATTTATCAACATGATGATGGGGTGGCATAGTCTGTTAAACTTACGGATTAAATTAACATGTAATTAAAATTAACCCGACAGGAAATGATCGATGACTGATTTATTTAATGAAAAATCTAAAGACTGGGATACTAATGATATAGTCGCAATGCTGTCATCCGCCATTGGCACTTCAATGTTGGCCAACATTCCGCTACATGAGCAGATGCAGGTCATGGATTTTGGTGCGGGCACAGGCTTGATTAGCTCGCAAATTGCACCCCAGGTAAAAAAGATTTTTGCCGTAGATACCTCCTCAGCGATGTTGGATAAACTTGTTTCCAAGCCAGAATTAAAAGGCAAGGTAGAAGCGGTCTGTCAGGATATTATCGATAAACCGATGGATGAAAAAGTTGATCTTATCGTTAGTGCGATGGCCTTGCATCACGTAAAAGATACCGCCAGCTTAATTCAGCGATTTGCCGAGCATTTGAATCCGCAAGGTTTGCTTGCCCTGGCTGATCTGGATAAAGAAGATGGCAGTTTTCATCCAGCCGATACGCAAGGCGTTTTTCATCATGGTTTTGTGCGCTCTGAATTGCAGACCCTGCTGGAAAAACAGGGGTTTGGGAAGGTCAATTTTTTAACTGCCCATACGATAACCAAAGAAGAAAAAAGTTTTCCAGTATTTTTGCTAACGGCTGAAAAAATATGAAAATTGGCACAGCATTATCATCCACGGCGACGCGCGTGCTTTTCTGTGGCGGGGGTGAGCTGGCCAAAGAAGTGGTGATTGAATTACAGCGCCTGGGCGTCGAAGTGATTGTGGTCGATCGCTATGAGCATGCACCGGCCATGCAGCTTGCCCATCGCAGCCATGTTATCAATATGCTGGATGCGGCGGCGTTGCGGCAGGTGATCATTGCTGAACAGCCAGATTATATCGTGCCTGAAATTGAAGCTATTGCAACACAGACATTGTTGGAGCTGGAAGCCGAAGGCTTTAATGTGATACCCACCGCGCGGGCGGCAAATCTGACCATGAATCGTGAAGGGATCCGGCGCCTGGCGGCGGAAGAGCTGGGGCTTAAAACCTCGCCGTTCAAGTTTGCCGAGACGAAAGAAGAGTATCTTGCCGCAGTCAGGGAAATCGGCATTCCCTGCGTGGTTAAGCCGATTATGAGTTCATCGGGCAAAGGCCAGAGCAGCATACATTCTGAAGCGGAGATTGAAAAAACCTGGACCTACGCGCAGCAGGGCGGGCGTAGTGGTGAGGGCAAGGTGATCGTCGAAGGTTTTGTCGAGTTCGACTATGAGATCACGCTGTTAACCGTACGCTGTGTTAACGGCACGCTGTTTTGTAAACCCATTGGTCATAAACAGGTGGACGGTGATTATCGTGAATCCTGGCAGCCTCAGCCAATGAGTTCGGTCGCAGAAGAAAAAGC
>JAADGZ010000259.1:3344-5725 GCA_013152045.1 Gammaproteobacteria bacterium | reverse complement strand
GGGACGGACGTCATCGAGATCCCGTGGTTGGCACATGTCTATATCGACCGGCGAGGCGAAATCTGTAAGCAGGAAAATAATAAAATCTTTTTCTCGCAATAGTTCGATGATCATTTCTCCATCTACTTGACCGTAGTAGGCATGTTGGATGATATTCATGCAGGCTTCGTTGACGGCCAGGATGGCATCGTTGATACGGTCTTCAGAACAGTCTGTTTGCTGAATCTCGCGCAACCAGTCACGAATAGTCTTTAGTTCGATAGCATCGGAAGAAAAGCTTCGGCGAGCTAGTGATTCAGCTTGAGTATCAGGCATGCCTGGTTTTTCCTTCAATCAACATAATAGTGATGTCGTCATGCAGGGTTGCAGATGCCGCGCTGAATTTCTCGACAATCGCCCGCAGCTGATCTTTGGGTGCAAGCTTGTGCATGGACATAATTAACTTTAGCAGGCCGGGCAGGCCCAGCATTTCTCCGCCTTCCTGCAGATAGCCCTCGGTAGCGCCGTCAGAGAAAAGATACAGGCAGTCTTTTGCATACAGATGAATTTCCGCGGCCAGCGGGAAGGCTGAGTTCGGCAGGATACCCAGGGGTGAGGCGGTGGCTTCAATCGCCTGTACTTTATTACCGGGGCTGAATAACAGGGCCGGTGGATTGCCTGCATTGACCATTTTTACGCTGCCAGTTTTAGGATCATAGATACCGGCAATCATGGTCACGAACATACCGCGAATGGCGGTTTCACATAGCTCATTATTAATGTGTGCCAGCAGTTTATCCGGTTCATGGATATGTTTGCCAAGGCAATGGAACAGACTGCTAGTCTTGGCCATCAGCAAGGCTGCATAGACACCCTTGCCGGAGACATCAGCCAGATTGAAATAAATGCGGCCGTCCTTGAGCACAAAATAATCATAGAAATCACCGGAAAGCTGCAGCGCGGAAACGTTGAGGCCGGTAATGGGAAAGTCGTCACTCAGTTCCCGGGGCAACAGGCTTTCCTGGATCTCACGCGCCAGTTGCAGATCTTTTTCCAGTTTTGCCGCTAGTGCGTCGCGTTCTTTCAGGGTTTGTTCCAGTTTCCAGGTTAGCTCCTGATAACTGAGATTGGCTTCAGCCAGTTTGACATTGGCTTGGCGCATGATCTGCTCGATGTCAGGCTGGCTCTCGATGTGCAGTCCCAGTGAGTGGGCGGCGGTTTCCATTTCTTCAGCCAGGTTGTTGAGACAGGTGCTGATATCGTCTTCGTCCATACCGCAGTAGTCCTGCAGCAGTTGTTGCGTGTGCGCGAGTACGAAGGATTTGTCCGGGGTGCTGAAAATAGCATTCAGCCAGTCTGCACAATAGAGTATGCGGCAGAGCGGCTGGTGGTTTTCAGCTGTACCGGTAGCAGCTTCGATCACTTCGCAGTCATGATGACTGCCCAGCACCAGCCCCAGTTCTTCCGGCAGATCCCAGGCATTGGCCAGCATGGTGATCATCTCGGTGTGATTATGACCGAAATAGCGCTGTTCGGAGCCATAACGCTCATCGGGGTTGAGTGCGCGCAGTTCATCCCAGTTGGAGGCCATTTCCGGACGCAGATAGAACAGCACCAGCAGGCCAAAATCCTGTAACAAGCCGGCAGTAAAGCAGTCATCCGGATCCTGTTTGAGTTGCGGCGCCAGCAGTTTGGCACTAACCGCGCGGCGCAGGGAGTCCTCCCAGTAGGCCGCAGTATCAAGACCGGGAATGGCGTCCTTACCGATGGCATCCCGTACCGACAGACACAGCACCAAGTTGCGCAGGGTGCGCTGGCCGAGAATAGTTACCGCATGATTGAGCGACTGCACTTTACGGGAGAGGCCGAAAAAGGGCGTGTTGACCACGCGCAACAGTTCTGCCGTCAGTACCGGATCTTTTTCCGCCAGCATGGATAGGGCGCTACTGCTGACATCATCCCGCGAGCAGGCGCGCAAAATCTGCAGCGCAGTCTGGGGGGGAGAGGGCAAATCTGAAGGTTTGAGCTGTTCGAGAGTGGCTGGCTGGCTCATGTTTTTCCGTCATTAGTGATAATATGCTGTCCATAGGCACACACTAACCGTGTGCCCACTTCTTTATCGGCCCGGAAAAAAAAAACTTTGCAAAGAAACAGCATGAAAACAGACGAACAGATTATTGAGCTGGAATCCCGCTTGGCTTTTCAGGAAAACAGTATTGCGGAGTTAAACGAGATTATCACCGACCAACAGCGCCAGCTCGATCGGCTGATGGCAACAGTGGCCATGCTGGATTCACGCCTGAGCCTACTGGCAGCCGACGCGGCGGGTGAAACAACGGCGAAGCCAGAGGACGAGATCCCGCCTCATTATTAATAAGGCCTGTTGGGCTTCGCGTTGCTCA
>JAADGZ010000259.1:0-3325 GCA_013152045.1 Gammaproteobacteria bacterium | reverse complement strand
GGAACCAGAAAAGAAAACTCCCTCTCCCCGATGGGGAGAGGGGGGGGGGTATTTACTACGCCAGAAAATGTAGGTTGGGTTGAATGAAATGAAGCCCAACAATGTTCGATTACTCAGCACTGCACCCAAGGTAGTTTATGGTAACGCCAGCCGCCCAGCGTTCCGCGCTGATGATTTTCATCCAGATCGCCTTCAAACCCCTCGTTCACATCGTAAATATCGTTAAAGCCTGCTTCGATGAGCGCCTTGCCGGCCTGCTTTGAGCGTTTTCCGCTACGGCAAATCAGGATAATTGGCGCACTGCCTTCTTCATTATCGTTAATTTTACCGCCGAGCATGAGTTTGCGTGCTTCAGTGACAAAGTGAGGGTTCACTTCCCAGTCGGGTTCATCAATCCAGGCCAGATGCACAGCACCTTTCGGGTGGCCGACAAACAGAAATTCCATTGTCGATCGAATATCAAGCAGAACAGCACGGGGATTGGATTGCAGTAGTTCCCAGGCTTGCGGGGGAGAAAGTTCCTTAAGCGAAGCAGTGTTCATGGAATGATTCAGTACTTTTTAGTGTATGCAGGAGTTAGACTATTTTAAGGCAAAATAACAAATAAACCAATAACCGCATAAAATATTTATATGTGAATCTCGGAATTTTGTTCTATAAATAAAGTAATACATGCGTCGAGCGAACCATAATTGGTGCAGACTAAAAATCAAATAAATACAATAAGTAAGTAATAAAATAGGGGGTTGAAAAAAACTAACATAGATTGTATTTAATAGCTTATATTGTGTTTTTAATAATGCGGTAATAAACAGGGAATACCGCAGCAAGAACAGGGATAAAGGGAAAAGCTTAAAGTGCATATCGGTATTGTTGACGACAACAGGGAAATATCTGCACTTGTTCAACTTTGGCTTGAAGAGGCTGGCCATAGCGTGTCGGCGTTCTATCAAGGCGAAGACTTCGTTCGCAATTGTCATGAGCAGCGCTTCGATGTTGTCTTGCTGGACTGGGTTCTGCCAGATCTTGACGGCGATAAAGTTTTGCAACAAGTGCAGAAGCAGCCCGGCTGGGACACGCCGGTTATTTTTGTTACCGCACGAAGTCGAGAGGACGATGTGGCGGACATGCTGGAACTGGGTGCCGATGATTACATCATCAAGCCGCTGCACCAGAAGGAGCTGCTGGCCCGCATTGGTGCTGTCACACGGCGCAGATTCAAGCCCCAGTTGGAAATACTGGATTACGGCATCTATCAGATAGATTTGAGGTCAAGAACGCTCTATCGGGATAAACAGCCGATAAAATTGACGGAAATGGAATTCAACCTGGTCTGTTTCATGTTTGCGAATGTGGGCCACTTGCTCTCTCGTGACCATATTCTTTCATCCGTGTGGCGCTACGATGCCAATGTCAATACGCGCACGGTAGATACGCACATGAGCCGCATTCGCAAAAAGCTTGAAATCACAGAAAAAAATGGCTGGCGTCTATCGTCTATCTACCAGCGGGGCTACCGGCTGGAACAGTTTGATCCAGAACAGCGTCCACTCTAGAAGCCCGGAAATCAGCAAGCATGTGCTTTGCCAGACCCCGCATCGCGCATTTAGATGCCTGTAATAGCGCCCGAAAAGCACGAATTCCGCGATAAGCCCCCGATAGTGTCGGTTATTGGGCTGAAAATTCATCATAAAGACGCCACGATGCGCTATACTGCGCAACTTTTCCGGGTACGCTCACAAGGGTGTGCCCTTTTTTATCTTTGTAGTAGCAACATCGAGTAGCAGCATTGTGATTCAGAATCTCAGAAATATCGCCATTATCGCCCACGTTGACCACGGTAAAACCACGCTGGTAGACAAGCTTCTTGAACAGTCCAATACCCTCGGGGATCGGGTCAAACTGGAAGAACGCGCGATGGACTCCAACGAACTGGAAAAAGAACGTGGCATCACGATTCTATCCAAAAACACCGCCATTAAATGGAACGACTACCGTATCAATATCGTTGACACCCCCGGCCATGCTGATTTCGGCGGCGAGGTGGAGCGCGTGCTGTCGATGGTGGATTCGGTGTTGCTGCTGGTGGATGCGGTGGAAGGCCCCATGCCCCAGACCCGCTTCGTCACCCAGAAAGCGCTGGCACAGGGTCTGCGACCAATCGTGGTCATCAACAAGATCGACCGTCACGGTGCGCGTCCTCACTGGGTGCTGGATCAGACCTTCGAATTGTTCGACCGCCTGGGTGCGAGCGACGAGCAGCTCGACTTCCCGGTAATTTACGCCTCCGGCCTGGACGGTTATGCCGGTCTGGACGAAACCGTGCGCGAAGGCGATATGACCCCCTTGTTCGAGGCCATTGTCGAGCACGTACCGGTGCCGGACGTAGATGCCGATGCTCCCCTGCAGTTACAGGTGTCATCGCTGGATTATAATAGCTATGTTGGCGTTATCGGTATTGCCCGCATTACCCGTGGCAGGTTGAAAACCAATACGCCGATCACCGTGGTTACCAGCGAGGGTAAAACACGCAATGGTCGCATCCAGTTGATTTACGGTTTTCTAGGGCTGGAACGGGTGGAAGTGGCTACTGCTGAGGCAGGTGACATCATTGCCTTTACCGGCGTCGACAAACTGAATATTTCCGATACCCTGTGTGATCCCAATGCAGTGGAAGCTCTGCCGCCGCTATCGGTGGACGAGCCGACTATCAGCATGACCTTCCAGGTCAATAACTCACCGCTGGCTGGCCAGGACGGTAAATACATTACCACCCGCAATATCCAGGAACGGCTGGAACGTGAGCTGATTCATAACGTCGCCCTGCGGGTTGATCCGGGTGAAACACCCGATAAATTCCGCGTTTCCGGACGTGGCGAGTTGCACCTGTCTATTCTGATTGAAACCATGCGCCGCGAAGGTTTCGAGCTGGGCGTATCGCGCCCGGAAGTTATTATTCATGAAGTCGATGGCGTGAAAGAAGAACCCTTTGAGCAGATCACCGTCGATGTGGAAGAGCAGCATCAGGGCACAGTGATGGAGAAACTGGGCGAACGCGGAGCCGATCTGAAAGACATGGTGCCGGACGGGCATGGCCGGGTGCGGTTAGACTTCATTATTCCTTCACGCGGGCTGATTGGCTTTCGTACAGAATTTATGACTTCCACCCAGGGCACCGGGCTTCTCTACAGCGTCTTTGACCACTACGGTCCGGCGAAACCTGGTGAATACGGACAACGCAACAACGGTGTGTTGATTTCCAATGGCAAGGGCAAGGCCGTGGCCTTTTTCCTGTTTAACCTGCAGGAACGCGGGCGTATTTTCA
>JAADGZ010000178.1:3344-6367 GCA_013152045.1 Gammaproteobacteria bacterium | reverse complement strand
CGAGTACACCATCGCGATCAGATTGCTGGTGAGTACCTTCGCATAAAAACCCTGTTTGACAGACAAGGCAGTGATCATAATACGACGCAAGGACTTGATGGTTAAAATACTACAGGTATAGTAGGTTCTTTATATATTGCTAATATTTTCCGCTTCGAAGTGAAGCCGCTCTTTTTTTATCACCTGTAAAAAACAACAGTCCAATGAGTCCCAGCCCAAAAAGAGCAAAAATTCCAGGCTCTTGGATGGTTTGTGGAGGTTGCTGAATAGTAGATCGAACGAGATAACTTCCGATCATTAGATCCGGCAAATCCTCACGAAATTGGTTGAGAATTTGAAACCCATCAGCGTTGACAGCCGCAGCATCATTATCCAGAATTTGCCCAGCAAAACGAGTACCTACAGAAAAAGGATCTGCCAGCAATCCATAGGTAAAATCGAAATTCGCGGGGGCAGTTAAGCCAAAAATTTCATCATAGGAGAAGCCTGTCAACGCTTGAGCATAACTATCGATGGTACTGCCAAGAAGTTCAGTTAGTTCATAAAATTGTTCATTCTCACCCGCATAATTTTGACCCGCTCCGGTCACACCGGTTGCAATACCAGTAGTTGAATTGACCATTTGTGCTAATTCTTGAGCAGTGGCATATCGCCAGCCTGCAAATTCTTCATTTAGATCAAATTTAGTTGAAATATCGTCGTAGGAACGATTAACTGTTAACGTGACATCATACCAATCAAGACCGTTTGAGGTATCCGTAAAATAATCACCATAATCCTGGACACCGATCAACGCAGCATGAGTGGCACCTGAAAAAAACATACTTAGAACTGCCGAAACTAGATACAGACGCTTGCATCGCATAACCTCCTCCTTGAAAGTTCTAGCAATGAAAAAACTCACAAAAGATTAACACAGCAATATCGTTAATCACAAGATTCAAAAAAAATTATCGTTCAGCATCTCCTGCCAACCTCTATTTATTTATGCTTTCTTATTTTTTTCTATAAACCGACGGGATGATGGATAAACAGGGAACTTAGTGTGCTAATCAATTTTTATATAGAGATTCTTTATCCGGTTTGCAATACCCGCATTATCATCGCTGACAGCGGCATGGCTAACGGCGGCCGTATCCTGTACCATTTCAAACGCCTGTTGCGCGATCATCGCACCACGGTATTATTTACCAGTTACCAGACGGCTAACACCTGTCGAGAAAAAATGATCGATGGTGCTGGTTATCGAGGTATTTTGAAGTTGTAGTGGTTTACCCTTTAAGTTAACGAAGGCTACGCTTATGTCCAGCAAGAATCACAATGATAATCAACAAGCTGTTGCAACGGCAGGACGACAAATTCTGGAACAGATCCTGGCCGACTACCGTGGCACGGTCGCTGTGAAAATATGGAATGGGGAGCGGGTGGTGGGACAGGCGGATGCGCCTTGTACGGTGGTTTTCAACCAACCCTCGGTATTACGCCAACTGGTTCTTCATCGAAATGTCGTCCGCCTAGCCGAAGCCTATCTGGCGGAAGAGAGCAATATTGAGGGGGATGCAGAGCAGCTTTTTGACCTCGTCACCTATATGCGGGATTTGCTTATACCCTGGTCAACCCGGTTGCGGATAATGCGCCAGGCATTCAGGTTACCACGTCATCATCGCGAAAAAGACACGCAGTCGATACGCGCAGGGCACGACAAACAGCAAAATACAAAGCAAAGCATTTCTCACCATTACGATGTGGGCAATGATTTTTATCGTTTGTGGCTGGATCAAGAAATGGTCTATTCCTGTGCCTATTTTTCTAATACCGAACAGACGCTGGATGATGCCCAGCGGGATAAACTAGACTATATCTGCCGCAAATTGCGTCTGACACCCGGCGAGACCCTGCTGGATATTGGCTGTGGTTGGGGTGCATTGGTCTGTTGGGCTGCGCGGCAATACGGCGTAAAAGCCTATGGTATTACCCTGAGTGAACAGCAAGCAGCTTACGCCTGGGAACGCATACGCAAGGAAGGACTGGAAGACCTGGTGACAGTCGAGTTAAGGGATTACCGCGACCTGCCTGAGGATGTCCACTATGAGCGTGTTGTGAGTGTCGGCATGTTTGAACACATCGGAGTGGGCAATTTTCCGCTTTATTTCAGCACCATTAAACGCGTACTAGCACCGGGGGGCTTATTTCTCAATCACGGCATTACCAACGATACCGGCTGGCAGGACACGCCGATTACCCGCTTTATCAATAGCTATGTATTCCCCGACGGCGAGCTGACGCGCATCGGTCATGTGATCGACGCCATGGAGGATGCCGGTTTTGAGATTATCGATGTAGAAGGGCTACGTCGTCACTACGCCATGACGCTGCGTCACTGGGTGGCCTCGCTGGAGACGAACAAGGCACAAGCAGTCGAGATATTGTCGGTGAAGCAACCTATCGGGTGTGGCGTCTGTATATGGCAGGTTCCGCCCATTATTTTGATGAAGGCAGTATCAATGTTTACCAGGTGTTGGCAGGGCATGACCGGGAACCATTAAAGGTCGGTTTGCGGCGTGATGAATTGTATGAAAAGGGTTGCGAGTGTCCGCCGGCCTCGGCAATTGATTTTTAGCGGATTGATTTAACCTCCACCCCTTATCTTAGTGTTTTTCGGGTGTGGTTTTTCGGGTGTGGCTTTTCGGTGTTGATGCCTTCGGATCAGATAAATACACAAAGTAAGAATCAAAAAACCTGTTGCAACCCAGGTAAAAGGCGCAATAGATTTGAAAACCTGCGCAACGATATGCATATGTTGGCCAAGATAGTAGCTACCGATTCCCCAAAACCCCACCCATAACAGTGCGCCCAGACTGGTTGCCCAGAGAAACGTGATAGCGGACATTTGCAAGCTGCCAACGCAGATACCGGTGAGTTGTCTTGGACCATCGATGAAACGCGAGAGGATGACCAGCAGCACGCCGTGACGTTGGCAGAAGGCATCCATACGTTCGAGCCGGGAGGGATTGAGCGGCAGG
>JAADGZ010000178.1:0-3333 GCA_013152045.1 Gammaproteobacteria bacterium | reverse complement strand
AAGTAATTTTCGGCCTCCAACTCTGCCAATAAGATAGCCGAGCATATTTCCAATGACCGCTGCAAACCAGGCCGACACCAGTAACAGACGGATATCAAATTCACCACGTGTGCTCAGCAGCGCACCCACGATAAGCAGGCTTTGGCCTGGGGTGGGTACCCCAAAGCCCTCTACCATGATGGCCACGAAGATGATAATCAACCCATACTTTACGAGCATGGGTTCATAATTATTCGCTACTGTTAGGAGAGATTTTACAATCTCAGAAATTAGATCCATTCTGGCAATGGCCTGTGGTATTGCGTTATTTTCCTGTATTGTAAAGTTTAGCATTGATTTACCCGGAGTATCATATTACCGGGTGCCCGATTTCATAAAGGCCGATGGCATCATGACGATTCTGTTTCTGATTGTGATGATGCTAATAATGAAATAAGGAATCTGTTTGTGATCAAATTTTTGTTGCTGATAGTCACCACCCTGTTACCAGGATTCGCAGCCGCATCTGCGACAGGCGGTGAAGCTCTGGATTTGAAAACACTGGATTTAACCAACCACCTTGTGGGCTATGCCGCCATTGCCATTTTTGTATTGGCCTACGTGTTTGTGATGGCCGAAGAATTCACCCAGCTGCGTAAATCCAAACCCGTGGTACTTGCCGCCGGCGTCATCTGGGCGATGATCGCCGCAGTTTACGTCAGCAACGGCATGACGCAAGAAGCCGAAGCAGCAGTACGCTAC
Source organism: Gammaproteobacteria bacterium (assembly GCA_013152045.1). GTDB lineage: Bacteria > Pseudomonadota > Gammaproteobacteria > UBA6429 > Thiohalophilaceae > JAADGZ01. The sequence continues at coordinate 2,592 of JAADGZ010000178.1, read as the reverse complement.
AATCTATTGGAATACGCCGAGTTGATGCTGTTCTTGCTGGTGGCCATGACCTACGTTAACACCTTGGAGGAGCGTCGGGTATTCAGCGCCTTGCGCTCCTGGTTGATTCGCAAAGGCTTCAATTTCCGGCAACTGTTCTGGCTCACCGGCATCCTTGCATTCTTTATTTCGCCCGTGGCGGATAACCTTACCACCGCCCTGCTCATGTGCGCCGTGATACTCGCGGTGGGTGGCAACAATACTCGCTTCGTCAGCATTGCCTGCATCAACATCGTTGTGGCCGCCAATGCCGGTGGGGCTTTCAGTCCTTTTGGCGATATCACAACCTTGATGGTGTGGCAAAAAGGCACAGTGGACTTTTGGAGCTTCTTCGCCCTATTCCTGCCCTCGGTGGTCAACTTTGTGGTGCCTGCCACCATCATGCACTTTGCCGTTCCTGTCGAGCAACCCACCACCAGTAATGAAATGGTAACCATGAAACGTGGTGCACGACGTATCATCTGTCTGTTCCTACTAACCATAATCACTGCTGTCAGTTTTCATAACTTTCTGCGCCTGCCGCCGGTGATCGGCATGCTCACCGGTTTGAGTTATTTGCAATTCTTTGGTTACTTTCTGAAGAAAACCTCCCACATTGACGAATCTGCCAATGGTGGCCGCATGGGCGAAGTGGAACCCTTTGACATTTTCAACAAAGTAGCGCGCGCGGAATGGGACACCTTGTTATTTTTTTATGGCGTGGTGTTATGTGTGGGAGGGCTAGGTTTCATCGGTTATCTGTCGCTTACCTCAGAGGTGATGTACACCCAGTGGGGAGCGACTAACGCCAACATCGCTGTGGGCGTGTTATCGGCCATCATCGATAACATTCCGGTGATGTTTGCTGTGCTCACTATGAACCCGGACATGTCCACTGGCCAGTGGCTATTAGTGACATTAACCGCAGGCGTGGGCGGCAGCCTGCTGTCTATCGGATCTGCCGCCGGAGTAGCCTTGATGGGTCAGGCACGTGGCCAGTACACCTTTTTTTCCCATCTCAAGTGGGCGCCGGTAATCGCTCTAGGTTATATGGCCAGCATTGCTATGCACATGTGGATCAATGCCGATTTATTTTAGCGATGCCTAGAAACTTGAATTTGCCGCATAATTTTCAATGCGTGTGCGCGTGTCCATCATCCTGATGAGCATCATTCTTTTTTGATTCGGAATTTCCATGATCACCACCATCATCGTGACCACCACCGGCATGATCATGTCCTTTCTCCAGTCGGGCATCCAGTGCCAAATACTCGTTCTTGCTCATTTCAGGTAATTTCTTCACGAATGCGATAATGTCCCAAAGTTCACCGTCTTTATGGGTCACTCCCCATGCAGGCATCCCGGTCATTCTGATGCCATTTTTTGTTGCCCAAAATAATTCAGCAGCAGACATGTGTTTTGCGCTTTTGGCAAGATCAGGTGGAGCAGGATTCAGGCCCTTGGTTATTGGTGAGTCTGTACCGCCGGGTGGGGTATGACATATTGCACACATTTCACGATAGCTGCGAAACCCGGTGTCAATCTGTTTGTCCCCTCGGGTGGCAGGCACTTCAATTGAGGCCGCACGACTTTCTATCGAATTTTCTCTGGTTGTCACCAACGCCCAACGTATGGGGGCAGGATCTTCCCACTCTGTGGCCACATTAAACATGCCGGTATAAATCACCAGTAATGCGATAAAAGCGGCGAAGGTTGTTGCGATAACGAGGGTACTGATAATTGTTTTCATAACTTTCTCTATTAATGAAATATGATATAAAAATAAGACGGTAATATTACTTACAGAGCCAGGCGCTAAACCCAGGTACCATAAGCACTAACTGCTGAGCAAATACCAGGTCGCATGTTACAGCAACAGACTAACATCTGGCCGCTTGGCGTTTCGCTGAACACGACCATTTGACCTTGACGATGGGCTAATCAATAGTACTGACCTTGCGAATCAACCCTGGCATAGCGACATCATCCATCGCATCAACCGGATCGACGCACAGACGCTGAAACAGCTCAAGCATTGCCCCCTTCCCTGATTCCTTCCCCGACAGAGAGGGCTGGACAAGCTCCCACTCAAGTTCAAGCAATAGACTCAGATAACTGTTGAGTATGCACATGCGATCAACCACAACACGAATATGCAAGGCAGCGTAATCGGCATCTGCTGAAAAAAGCAGGCGTTCGATGCGCGCCGTCACCTCATTCAGCAAGCGAGTCACAAGCAAACGCTGTGCCTCCAGTGACGGATGTGTGCTGGTCGAAAGCGCCTCGTGGATCTCTGCCAGCCAGGGACGGTGTAAATCACGAGTAGCAAAGTCGCGCAGCACCTGAGCACACAGCGTATTGTGCGTACCCTCCCAGCTTTCCAGCACAATGGCATCACGATAAAGGCGCGGCAATACGGAAAACTCTTCGATGGTGCCATTACCGCCCAGCACTTCGATGGCATCGCGAATCACCCGGGTGCACTGAATCGAAGTCCAGTATTTGTTGATGTTAACGTGGGTTCGTCGGGCGTCTTTTGCATCATTGGAGAATTCCCCGCCCGCAAGCCGGGCC
>JAADGZ010000266.1:3396-4847 GCA_013152045.1 Gammaproteobacteria bacterium | reverse complement strand
TCCTGCGGTGTATCGATGCGCACTTCTCGTTCCCACGCTCTGCGTGGGAATGCATACCGAAGCTTGGTCAATGGATCGATCCTGCCACGAGATCATTAGCCCGGGACAAACGCATTTTGTTACTCTGACGATACCGCATTATGCATTCCCACGCAGAGCGTGGGAACGAGAGAAGAAAATGGGTAGGTTGGCGCTGAGCAAAGCGAAGCCCAACAAAATAATTTAGCAGAAAATAGTGTTGGGCTTCGCCCTAAAAATCAGGGCTCAGCACCAACCTACCGTAAAATCAACTTCTCAGCTTGCCAGTTGCCGCAACACATAATGCAGGATACCGCCATGGCGGTAATATTCCACTTCCTGCGGCGTATCGATGCGCACTTGTGCCTGGAAAGTTTTTACTCCACCGGCATCATCGGTGGCGGTCACCGTGACTTCCTTCACCGTGCCGTCTCCCAGGCCATTGATATCAATGGTTTCCCGTCCTGTAAGCCCCAGTGAAGCGGCGCTTTCACCATCCATGAACTGCAACGGCAGAATGCCCATGCCGACCAGGTTGGAGCGATGAATACGCTCATAGCTTTCGACGATCACGGCACGAATACCGAGCAGGCGTGGGCCTTTGGCCGCCCAGTCGCGGGAAGAACCGGAGCCGTATTCCTTGCCGGCAATAACCACCAGGGGCGTTTCTTCCGCTTTGTATTTCATCGCGGCATCGTAAATACTCATCGGTTCTGCCTCAGGCAGATGCAGGGTGACGCCGCCCTCGGTGCCAGGCGCGAGCAGGTTACGCAGACGAATATTGGCAAAGGTACCGCGCATCATCACTTCATGATTGCCGCGCCGCGATCCCAGTGAATTGAAATCTTCCGGTTTGACGCCGTGTTCCTGCAGGTATTTACCCGCCGGACTGTCGGCTTTGATAGCTCCCGCCGGAGAGATATGATCGGTGGTCACTGAATCGCCCAGCAGGGCCAGTACCCGCGCGCCCTGAATGTCGGACACTGTACCGGCAGTTTTGCTCATGCCTTCAAAATAGGGCGGGTTTTTGATGTAGGTAGAATCATCCTGCCAGTCGAATAACTGGCCTTCCGGTGAAGCCAGGTTAATCCAGCGATCCTCGCCTTTATAAACCTCGCCATAGGCATCGAGAAAGGATTCGCGTTTAACGCTGCTGCTGACCACATCCTGCATTTCTTTCAGGCTTGGCCAGATGTCCTTGAGGAATACATCGTTACCATCCTTATCCTGCCCCAGCGGTTCATTGTAGAGGTCGATATTCATGCTGCCGGCCAGCGCATAGGCGACCACCAGTGGCGGGGAAGCCAGATAGTTCATGCGCACCTCGGCGTGCACCCGGCCTTCGAAGTTGCGGTTACCCGAAAGCACCGAGCAGGCGGACAGATCGCCCTCGGCAATGGCTTTGGATACCGGTGCCAGCAGCGGGCCGGAGT
>JAADGZ010000266.1:0-3364 GCA_013152045.1 Gammaproteobacteria bacterium | reverse complement strand
CGTTGAATCCCAGTGCTTCCAGGGAATCCAGCAGCCCGGCTTTTTGCAAATATTCGGTGACCACGCGTGAACCGGGAGCCAGTGAAGTCTTGACCCAGGGTTTGACTTGCATGCCCCGCGCGACGGCTTTCTGTGCCACCAGTGCTGCACCCAGCATCACTGACGGATTGGAGGTATTGGTGCAGGAGGTTATCGAGGCGATCACTACCGCGCCGTCATCCAGTTCGACGGTATTGCCGTTAATTTCGGTGCTGGCAGGCTTGCTGTTGATATTGCGTTCGGATTTAAGTGCGGCCAGGGCCTCATTAAATAACGTTTTAGACTGTTTCAGCGGTACCCGATCCTGGGGCCGTTTGGGTCCGGCCATGCTCGGCTCGATGTTGCCCATGTCCAGTTCGACCACGCTGCTGTAAACCGCATCGGCCTGATCGGCTTCGTGGAACAGCCCCTGGCTACGGGCATAGGCTTCAACCAGGGCGATCTGATCCTCGTCGCGTCCGGACAGGCGTAGGTAGTTTAGGGTTTCTTCATCAATCGGGAAAATACCACAGGTGGCACCGTATTCCGGTGCCATATTGGCCAGTGTGGCGCGATCGGCCAGGGACAGATGGGCCATACCTTCACCAAAGAATTCGACGAACTTGCCGACCACGCCGTGGGCGCGCAGCATTTCCACCACGGTTAGCACCAGATCGGTGGCAGTCGAACCTTCCGGTATTTCGCCGCTGAGTTTAAAACCCACCACCTGCGGGATGAGCATAGATACGGGCTGTCCCAGCATGGCGGCTTCCGCTTCGATGCCGCCTACACCCCAGCCGAGTACGCCGAGGCCGTTGACCATCGTCGTATGGGAATCGGTACCCACCAGGGTGTCGGGATAGGCCTGCAACACGCCGTTGTTTTCCTGCGCAAATACCGTGCGGGCGAGAAATTCCAGGTTTACCTGATGAACGATGCCGGTATCCGGCGGTACGACTTTAAAGTTGGAAAAGCCTTTCTGTCCCCATTTAAGAAAACTATAACGCTCCTGGTTACGCTCATATTCACGATCGGCATTGATCTGCATGGCGTCGGCCGAGCCGAAAGCGTCGATTTGCACCGAATGGTCGATCACCAGTTCCGCCGGAGACAGTGGATTGATTTTTTCCGGATCGCCACCCAAAGCCTTCATCGCATCACGCATGGCGGCCAGATCCACCACCGCCGGTACACCGGTGAAATCCTGCATCAGCACCCGCGCTGGGGTATAGGCGATTTCCTTACTCGGCGTAGCATTCGCATCCCAGTTCGCCATGGCCGTGATGTCATCAGCAGTGACGTTTACTCCATCCTCATGGCGCAGCAGGTTCTCCAGCAGGATTTTCAGGGAATAAGGCAGACGTGCAGCATTTTTGACGGCATCAAGGCGGTAAATCTCGTAATCCTTGCCATTGACAGACAGTGTGGCGCGGGCGTTGAAACTGTTACTCCGGGTACTCATTAGGGGAGGACTCCTTGAAATTTAGTGGAAATCGGGGCTCGAAATCAAATTAGCCCAACATTATACGCGAAAAGGCCGCCAGCCGGGACTGTTCTGTTTTTTTAGGTTTTTCCTCAGGGCGGTAATATGGTTTTTGGCAGGCCGATCAAAAAATCAAAATAACTCAATTTTCAGAATAAACCTAAAATAAGTGTTCCGAATTCCTGTCCAGTCAAACCCGTTCGCCCTGAAGTCCTGAGCCTGGCGAAGGGTTCACCACGAGCCTAAAGTTTCGTAGTGGATATGAATTCGGAACACTGAGTCTAGTCTGTTCAGGCTGACGTTTTCAATTCAAACGGGATAATCTATTCGCTGATTTTCCTTGTATGATGTAGATTTATGTCTTTCAAAGCAAACCTTGTTTTAACTTTTCTTGAGCTCACTTTTTGTGTGTTTTTTCATACACTTAAGTTTAAGATTTTGTCACCTGCAACCGATATAACGGTGTGTATAAAAGCATACTTTTAAGTAAGGTATGCATAATGAGCAAGGACTGTCGAAATGGAAAAAATACTATTGGACAATGTAGAAACAGGTATGGAACTTGATGCTGATGTGGTCGACCAGCAAGGACGCGTATTATTAAAAGCCGGCGTTATTTTAAACGAAAAGCATTTACGTGTTTTTAATACCTGGGGAATACTGGAGATCAGCATTAAAGGCGGTGTCGAAAGCAAAGAAGAGAAAAAAAATTATCCTCCCGAACTCATTGAGGAAGCCAATCAACTTGCGAAAATTCACTTTCAACATAACGACATAAGCCATCCAGTCATTAAAGAGCTGTTTGATTATTGGCAAAACCAGTATATGGACAGTAAGGTGCATTAAGTATGGCGCTCAGTGCAGAATACATTGTTCGAAATACCCTGCAAGTTGCGAGTTTACCCACGATCTATAGCAAAATAGATGAAGCCTTAAACAGCGCCAATTGCAGCAATCAATACCTGGTCGACATATTGAGTGAAGATACAGCACTTTCTGCTCGCTTATTACGCCTGGCAAACAGTGCAATGTTTAACTTCCCCAGCAAAATTGATTCTGTTTCAAATGCCATCACCATTATCGGCACCCAGCAGTTACGAGCACTGGTTTTAGCTAGCTCGGTAATGAAATTATTTAAAGATATACCAAAAGAATTAATCGATATGGAAATGTTTTGGCGCCACAGTATTGCCTGTGCGGTAAGCGCTCGAATTATTGCTTCGCTCAGACGTGCGGCCAATGTTGAATATTTTTTTCTTGCAGGGCTTCTGCATGACATTGGTCGGCTTATTATGTTTAAAGAAGTTCCCGCTGAAATTAGCCAGGCAATGCAGCAGGCAAAACAATCACAAGTACTGTTGTATAAAGTAGAAAAGGAAATTCTGGGTTTTGATCATGCAAAATTAGGCAGTATGTTATTAAAGGAATGGAAACTCCCGATTCAACTGATTGATTCCACCGCGTTTCACCACAACCCAAAGCGTAGTGCAGACTTTAAAGATGAAGTTGCCGTTATACATGTTTCCGATATTATCGCAAACAGTTTGCAGCTTGGAAGTAGTGGTGAACATTTGGTGCCAAAACTAGACGAGCAGGCATGGGATTGTCTTGGTTTACCTGACGCAATCATTAATACCATCATTAATGAACTACACAAACAATACACCATTGCCGTTGATTTTGTTTTGGGGGAAGGCGGGACAGATGAAGGATAGCAAGTTCAAACGTGGTGAGAATGATTCTGGAACATCGGATGATAGTCAATATATGACAAAAACGTACAACCATCTTATTGATGCGTTACACATTATTGCAACCCCCGACGATGTGTTACTACAGTTCGAAGGAAAACCGGATAAAACC
>JAADGZ010000157.1 GCA_013152045.1 Gammaproteobacteria bacterium | reverse complement strand
ATGCGGGTGATTCTGTCGCGCGGCTCAGCCACAGCCAGTGATTTCAATTTGTCGGGGGGGAAAACCAGGCTGGCGGTTTCCACTACGGGGATTTGCCGTCCCATATGTTGCAGAATGCCCAGATAAAATTCGGCATGGCCCGGCATCTCGGCCAGATCATCTTTCCATTCCAGCACGCCATTAAGACCATCCAGCGGCACCGCCAGCGTCAGCCCGGCCACCTTGAATAACATCACCTGAAACTCTTGACTCCAATCTGAACCCGCGTCGGCCGCCTCTTCTTCCTGGATAGTTTCAGGCTCGCGTTTCTCAGCCACCGCCGTAATCGGCTCGACTTCGATAGCAGCCGCAACAGGCGCTTCTTTAATGAGCTGAACCGACGGAGCCGGTGCTATTTCGATGATCGTTTGAGTTTCCACCTCGGTTTCAGGCGCGGGAGCTTCCAGCGGCTCACGCAGAAGTGAATCCAGAAACAGAGTCAGGGCCAGTTTTTCGTCAACCAGTACAGGCTTGTCTTTTTTGGGGGTCATGAACTCACCAGTTTAAGGTGGGCTTTGTCACGTCCTGCAAGCAGACTGGTGAGCAGGGCTTCGTAGGCTTTGGCGCCCCGCGATGAGGGTGACATGATCGACAGCGGCAAGCCCTGCTTGCTGGCTTCACGAAACTTGGTATCAATGGGAATCACCGACTCCCAGAGATCAGAACCATACTGCTCGCGCAGAGTTTTCAGGCTATCGAAAGCGGCACGGGTACGACGATCGAACATGGTGGGAACAATGGTGTACTCGAAGGTATTTCTACGCGCACGGCGGATCATTTTCAAAGTTCGCATCATACGTTCCAGACCTTTTATGGCAAGAAACTCAGTCTGCACCGGCAACAGCAGGTGCTCACAAGCAGCCAGTGCGTTGACCATGAGAATCCCCAGCAAGGGCGGACAATCTAGCAGCGCGTAGTCAAAATCCTGTTCTAGTTGTGTCAAGGCATTGGCCATGACCAGTCCCTTGCCTTCCTGGGTGCCCAACTGGCGATCCAGGGTCGCTAACGCCGTCGAGGACGGCAGTAACTGCAATCCTTCGACTGCCGTATTATACAGGATTTCATGCGCTGGAATCCCGCTCTTGACGCCGCTGCCCTGAAACAGTTGATACACGCTTTTTTCCTGGGCATCCGGATCCAGGCCGAAATAGGCGCTCATTGAACCATGCGGGTCCATATCCACTAGCAACACGCGCAAGCCCTGCTTGACCAGGTGCCCGGCCAAATTTACGGCTGTTGTGGTTTTGCCTACGCCGCCCTTCTGGTTGGCTATGGCCCAGATTTTCACACTTGATACCTCATTATTAATAAACTGCCTCGCCGCAAGCGGACGAGGTATTAATGTAGGTTGGGTAGAGCGAAGCGAAACCCAACAAACAAACCTGACGATGGGTTTCCCTACTGGACTTCGCGCTTTGCTCTACCCACCCTACCGTTTTTCGTTTTCCAAAATAAACGAGAACGAATTTATTTTTTTTGTTCAATTTCCATCATCCTACGAGCATTCTTGTCCGCCAGAATCACCACCACCACACGCCGGTTGCGACGCCGTCCTTTTGCACTGCTATTACTGGCTACGGGTCGGTACTGCCCATAACCGATAGCGGACAAACGCTTAGGATCAACCCCGTTGCGAGTAAACAAATGCACAACGCTGGCCGCCCGAGCAGCAGACAGTTCCCAGTTAGAGGGATAGGTTGATGTGCGAATCGGTCGGTTATCGGTATGCCCTTCTACATCAATATGATTAGGCAAATTGCGTACCACTTCGGCCAACTCTTCTAGAATCGGGTAACCTCGCTCGGTCAGGTGCGCATTGCCACTGGTAAATAGAATACGGTTATTCATTTCTACCTTGACCCAGAGTTTGTCACGAGTGATTTTTATGAGCTTTTTGTCAACCAGCGGTGCCAGGTTTCGCTGCAGATCATCGGCAATATGTTCCATCTGCTGAGCGCGCGGAGTGATGCTTGGCTTAACCCCGATCAGACTGATTTCATTGATTGTCGTCTCGACTGTTTTCAGGGTTTTGCGTTCTTTGCCTATCTGGATAGGATCGGGTGACTTGGGCGGTGTTTTGAAGGCTTCCTCCATGGTGTCAGAAAGCACCCGGTACTTACCTTCATTGATGGAAGACATAGAATACATCACTACAAAAAAAGCAAATAACAAAGTAATAAAATCTGCATAGGAGACCAGCCAGCGATCGGTATTTTCCGGTTCTTCCTGTCTGCGCTTACGCCTGCTCATGATGGCTTAACGCAGATAGCCCAACAACTTGGTTTCAATATTGCGCGGGTTTTCACCTTCAGCAATCGCGGTCATGCCTTCCACTATCATTTCCCGGTACTGACTCTGGCCATGTACAATACTTTTCAGTTTTTTTGCAATCGGTAAAAACAGCAGATTAGCGGCGCCCACACCATAAATAGTCGCAACAAAGGCCACCGCAATGCCGCTACCGAGCAGGCTCGGATCAGAAAGATTACCCATCACCTGTATCAAGCCCAGCACCGCACCAATAATGCCAATCGTGGGACTGTAGCCGCCCATGCTTTCGAAGACACTGGCGGCACTGCTGTCAAAGTTTTCCCGAGTATCAATATCGACTTCCATTATGCCACGAATGATTTCCGGCTCACCGCCGTCGATCAACAGTTGCAAGGCTTTCTGAGCAAACAGATCTGACTCATGTTCTTCCAGATCTTCCAGCCCCAACAACCCTTCCTTACGTGCGATATTGCTCCAGCGAATAATTTTTTCGATAGTTTCCTCATAATCCAGACGCGGTGTAAACACGGTCCAGAACAGCATGCGCATGGCCCGCATAAATACCGCCTGGGGTGATTGCAGCATCACCGCACCAATGGTGCCGCCCAGCACAATCAACACCGCCGGACCATTCACCAGGGTCTTGAGATGTCCGCCTTCCAGATACTGCCCCAGCAGAATCGCGCTAATGCCTACAATCAGGCCGACGATACTGAGGAGGTCCATTTTCATAGGCGTTTAACGATCCCCGGCCCAATATCCTCCAGACTCAAGACTTTACTCGCCAGTCCGGCGGAAACCACCGCCGCAGGCATACCATAGATGACGCTGCTGGCTTCATCCTGCGCCCATATTTCTGAGCCGCGTTGTTTTAATGCTTTTGCACCTTCGCGGCCATCGGCTCCCATCCCTGTCATGATAATAGCCAGAGTATCTTTAGGATAAACATTGGCAATAGACGAGAAGGTCACATCCACCGACGGCTTATAAGTCAAACCAGCGTCATCACTAAGACGAACATGTACGTTACCTGGACGCCCTTCTATGCGCATCTGCTGCCCGCCCGG
>JAADGZ010000007.1 GCA_013152045.1 Gammaproteobacteria bacterium | reverse complement strand
AAGCTAAAACTGCGAACATTCATGAGCTGACCTGTTACTTAAAGTGGCTTACCGGGAGCCGGATAAAATTACATAGAGTATTATTATTGTTAGCAAAGACTATCGGCGCGTTGTTTTTATTCCATAAATATAGTATAGATGATACTACCACTGCGTTATTCCGACATAAAATACGAGCTTAAGTGGTTACCATATCAGTTGGATTAAGGATGTTCCATAAGCGGGTAAAAAAGGTTAGGGGATGAATAAAATAATAACCCGGATCATGGTCCTATCAGTCTTGCTTGGACTCTTAAATGCCTGCTCAATGGGCAAACTTACGGTACGTGCATCCATGCCCATGATCGAGGGCGGTATTGTTGCCATGAACCGGGAAACCGATCTGAAGCTGGCACAAGCTGCGATCCCAGCCAATATGGGCATGCTCGAAGGCATGTTGGTCAACGATCCCGAAAATCATCTGTTACAGGAGTACGCTGCCCAGGCTTATTACGGTTATGCCTATGCTTTTGTTGAGGATCACGATCGCGGGCGCGCCTCCAAGCTTTATTACCGTGGTTTCCGACACGGCAAGATAGCCTTGGCAGAGTACGATCTAAATGAAGCGCAACTCGAAGGCCGGCTGGATGTATTGCAGGAGGCCGTAAAACAGCTGGACAAGGATGCCGTGCCAGCATTGTTTTGGACAGCTTCCAACTGGGCCAAATGGATTGATATGAATCGTGACAGTGTGCGGGCATTGGCGCAGATGTCCAGGGTTGTGATACTGATGCGGCGAGTGCTGGAACTGAACAAAAATTATTTTCTGAGTGGAGCCGATCTATTTTTTGGCGTTTATTACGGTAGTCGTTCACCCATGATGGGCGGGAACTTCGCTCTCTCAGAAAAACACTTCAACCGCGCGCGTAAAAATACCGATAATAAAATACTGCTTGCCGATCTGTTACAGGCCCAATACCTGGATCGCCAGCGATTTGATCGCGCCGCCTTTCACCAACGCCTGCAACAAATCGTTGATGCGCCTGCTGATTTATATCCAGCCCAGGCATTTATTAATACCATTGCCAAACAAAAAGCCACGGAATTATTGAAGAGGGAAGATGAATGGTTTTAATTCGCAGCAGCCTGCTAGTTTTACTTTTATCCCTGTCATTCAATAGCGTTGCCCAAGATCGCTGGGTGTTTAAGTTCGCTACGCTGATTCCTGCAGACACCGCCTGGATGAAAGAAATAGATCGTTGGGCAGCCGAAGTAGAGCGTGAAAGTCAGGGGCGTTTAAAATTTAAAATCTATCCCGGTGGCATCATGGGTGATGAACCGGATGTGCTGCGCAAGATTCGCAGTCGCCAGTTGCAGGGTGCTTTTTTTACCGGCTATGGCATAGGTCGTATCTATTCCCCGGCGCGGGTGCTGGAGATGCCCTTCCTGTTTAAAAATACCGATGAGTCCGACTATGTGCGTGATCGGCTGATGCCGGAAATTGATAAGGGCTTCAGAGATCACGGCTTTGAACTGTTGGGTTGGCCTGAGCTGGGGTTTATTCACTTTTTCTCCAAATACCCGATCCGCTCGCTGGATGAATTGAAGACCCGACACATCTGGTTATGGCAAGGTGATCCCATGGGCGAGGCTTTTGTCAAAGTTGCCGGCGTGGCACCGATTCCTCTTTCAATTATGGACGTTTATATGCAACTGTCAGCAAAGCATGGCAGCATAGACACGGTTTACAATTCTCCCTTCGGTGCCCTGGCTCTGCAGTGGTACACCAAACTTAAATACGCGACCAATATTTCAATGACCAACGCCATCGGTAGCCTGGTGGTAAGCAACCGATTTTTTGATAGTCTGCCAGCAGATTTGCAGGCACTGCTGAAACGTACAGGGAAAATCACCGGTCAGCATATTACCGCTATTGTGCGCCGTGACAATCAGGAAAGTATTGCCCAACTGAAACAAAGCGGCATTAAATTTATGTGGGACTGGAATAAAAAAGAGTTCAACGAATTGTTGTCGCTACGTGATCGGGCCGCCAAAATCATGGCTGATTCCGGCTATATCCCCGCGAAATATTTTACACGTACACGTCAAATGCTAAAAGCTTTTCGCGCCAGCGAGGCAGCCAAAGGCAAACCATGATATTGATCCGGCTCAAACGAGCACTGGTGCAGCTGGAAACCGTGGTTGCCTCAGGCAGTTTGCTGTTATTGCTCTTGCTGATGCTGATTCAGATCATCGCCCGTAACGTTTTTGAAACGGGTTTTCCTCTACTGGATGTTATTTCCCGTCACCTGGTTCTATTTGTGATCTTTTTCGGTGCCGGGTTGGTGACTGAACAAGGTCAGCATATCCGCATTGACGTACTGGCCAGTCTGTTGTCTCCTCAGCATCGCAAAATGCTGGCACGTCCGTTGCTGGGGTTATGTGCTTTACTGTGTGCCGCGATGGCCTGGTATGCGGGCCTGTTCTGGCTGGGTGAATGGCAGTACGCACCGAGCAATGAACGTTGGGCGGCGGTCATGGCGGCTGTGATACCCATAGGTTTTACGGTATTGGCGCTACATTTTCTACTCATCGCGCTGCTGAAATCGGAGCCGCAGTCAGATCCGGATGCTGAATCGGCAACGACGCAGGACAAAACAGAAAGCACATGAGTTTCCTGATCGTAGGCATTCTGCTGTTACTGGCACTGCTCGGTTTGCCTCTGTTCGTGGTACTGGGCAGTGGCGGCATTTATGCCAGCATAAATGCCGGCCTGGATCCCGAGATCCTGATTATCGAACTCTATCGTCTGGCGACCGAGCCGAATCTGGTTGCCATTCCGCTGTTCACTTTTGCCGGTATGATCATGGCGGCCGGCGGTAGTCCACAACGACTGGTTAAGCTGTTCAATGCCATGTTCGGCTGGATGCCCGGTGGCCTTGCCGTGGTAACTATTATCTCCTGCGCTTTTTTTACCGCCTTCTCAGGTGCCTCCGGTGTGACCATCATTGCTCTGGGTGGGCTGTTATATCCGATGCTCAAGCAAGCCCATTATCAGGAGCGTTTCAGCCTTGGCTTGCTGACTTCATCGGGATCCCTGGGGCTGCTATTTCCACCCAGTATTGCCATTTTGTTGTACGGAATTGTTTCCGGCGTCAATATTGATGATCTGTTCCTGGCCGGCATCGTGCCCGGCTTGTTGCTGTTGTTCATCCTCTCGGTTTACAGCCTAAGGGTGGCAAAAAAAAGTAAAGTACCCAAATATACGTTTTCTTTCTCCGAAATGCTGTGCGTGGTGCGCGGCAGCATTTGGGATATCATGTTACCGCTGGTGATCATTACGGGTATTTTCGGTGGTTACGTTACGGTAACAGAAGCAGCCGCATTGACTGCGGCTTACG
>JAADGZ010000217.1 GCA_013152045.1 Gammaproteobacteria bacterium | reverse complement strand
AAAACTCGGCCACGGGCGGCCTGCAATTCGCTACCGCCGCTCCGCCTGAACTGCATCTGGACATTCGCGCCGATGAACCCGCTAATGCTTTGAAAAACTTTCTGGCTGAATTTAAAGGACGGGTATTATTTGCCGCCGAAACCAGTGGACGGCGGGAATACCTGCTAGAACTGCTGCATAGCTATGATATCTACCCTGCCAGCGTCGAAAGCTGGAGCGATTTTCTCGCTGCCGACAAGCCACTAGCCATCACCGTCGCACCGCTGGAACAGGGCCTGCTGCTGAATCATCCTGCCCTTATGGTGATCGCCGAACCCCAGCTATTCGGCGCCCGGGTCATGCAACGGCGGCGGCGCAAGAAAAGCTCACGCGATATCGACAGTATTATTCGCAACCTGGCCGAACTCACGGTGGGCGCTCCGGTGGTACATGAAGAACACGGCGTGGGTCGTTATCTTGGCCTGCAAACCCTGGATATCGCCAATCAAGCGACCGAATTTTTATCGCTTGAATATGCTGCCAATGACAAGCTCTATGTGCCGGTCAGTTCCCTGCACCTGATCAGCCGTTATACTGGTGCCGATCCGGAGCACGCGCCCCTGCATCGTCTTGGCAGCGGTCAGTGGGAGCGCGCAAAACGCCGTGCCAGCGAGCGAGTGCGGGATGTGGCCGCCGAACTGCTGGACATCTACGCCCGCCGGGAAGCCCGCAGCGGCTTCAGCTATCCCCTGGACGAAGCCCAGTACCGCACCTTTGCCGCCGGTTTTCCTTTTGAAGAAACCCCGGATCAGCAAACTTCCATCGACAAGGTGCTGGACAACATGCGCTCGGACAAGCCGATGGATCATCTGGTTTGCGGCGATGTAGGCTTTGGCAAAACCGAGGTCGCCATGCGCGCCGCCTTCGTCGCGGTGCAGGCCGGACGCCAGGTCGCGGTGCTGGTACCCACCACCCTGCTCACCCGTCAGCACCTGGAGAATTTCCGCGATCGCTTTGCTGACTGGCCGGTGCATATCGAATCCCTGTCCCGTTTCAATTCTGCCAAGCAACAAAAGCAGATCCTGGTTGATCTGGAAAGCGGCCAGATCGACATTATTATCGGTACCCACAAGCTGCTGCAAAAAGATCTCAAATACAAAAATCTGGGATTGGTGATCATCGATGAAGAACACCGCTTCGGAGTACGCCAGAAAGAAACCTTCAAATCAATGCGCGCCGAAGTGGACATTCTGACCCTCACCGCCACCCCCATTCCCCGCACCCTGAACATGGCCATGTCCGGCCTGCGCGATCTGTCGATCATCGCCACGCCACCGGCCAAACGCCTGGCGATCAAAACCTTCGTCACAGAATGGAAGCCAGCCCTGATCAAGGAAGCCTGCCTGCGCGAGCTGAAGCGCGGTGGTCAGGTCTATTTTCTGCATAACGATGTCAAGACCATCGAAAAACAACTCAGCAGCTTGCAACAACTACTGCCGGAAGCCGACATTCGCCATGCCCACGGGCAAATGCGCGAGCGTGAACTGGAACAGGTGATGTCGGATTTCTATCACCAACGTTTCAATATCCTAGTCTGCACCACCATTATTGAAACCGGCATCGACATTCCATCCGCCAATACTATTATCATGAATCGCGCCGATCGTTTCGGTCTGGCCCAGCTTTACCAGTTGCGTGGCCGTGTAGGACGCTCTCATCATCGCGCCTATGCCTATCTGGTTGTCCCGCCGCGCAAGAGTATCAGCGCCGATGCGCGCAAGCGGCTGGAAGCCATCGAATCCATCGAAACCCTGGGCACCGGCTTTACCCTCGCCAGTCATGACATGGAAATCCGCGGTGCCGGCGAGCTGCTGGGCGATGAACAGAGCGGACAAATGATAGAAATCGGCTTTAGCCTTTACAGCGAATTGCTGGAACGGGCGGTCAAGGCGCTGAAGGAAGGCCGCGAACCGGAATTGGACAAGCCCCTGTTTCACGGTGCCGAAATTGACCTGCATGCCCCAGCACTGATTCCGGAAGACTATTTGCCCGACATTCATGAACGCCTGATCATGTACAAACGCATTGCCAGCGCCGCCGATAAAGAGGCTTTGCGAGAGCTACAAGTGGAGATGATCGATCGTTTCGGCCTGTTGCCCGAAGCGGCCAAAACCCTGTTCAGCGTCACCGAGCTCAAACTCCGGGCCACACAGACCGGGATCAAAAAAATCGACCTGGCCGATGGCGGTGGACGCATTCTATTTGTCGAACAACCCGACATCGATCCCATGACCATTATCAAGTTGATCCAGGGTCAGCCGGATCGTTACAAGCTTGACGGCAGTGACAAACTGCGCATTATTCGGGAATTACCGGATACAGAAGCCCGCCTGAACGCGGCTCATCGTTTGCTCGATCGATTGCAGACTAAAATATGAAGCCATTATAACCAGCTAGGACTATGGTCTTATTCTCACAGCGAATATGTGATATACAATCAACCACTCACTAATATAAAAAACACATGCCTGCAGGGAAATCAAAACTATGTTTGAACTCGCCACATCACGCATTGCTATTATTGGACTGGGCTATGTTGGTCTGCCGCTGGCGGTAGAGTTTGGGAAAAAATTCAACTGCATTGGCTTTGACATCAACAGCAATCGGATCAATGAACTGAAAGCAGGCAAAGACAGCACCCTGGAGGTCGAACCAGAACTACTTGCCGCAGCTAACAAACTTAGTTACAGCGATAATACCGATGAAATTAAAGACTGTAATATTTTTATCGTTACGGTACCCACCCCTATAGATACCAATCGGCAGCCTGATTTATCTCCGCTCAAAAGTGCCAGCATAATGCTAGGTAACGTGGTGAAACAAAATGATGTTATTATTTTTGAGTCCACCGTTTATCCCGGTGCATCCGAGGAAGTTTGCGCGCCCCTTATCGAAAAAGAGTCTGGTTTAACTTATAACAAAGACTTCTTCCTGGGATACAGCCCTGAACGTATTAATCCCGGTGACAAGAAGCATCGTGTCACCAACATCAAAAAGGTAACTTCAGGTTCTACACCACAGGTTGCCGACTTTGTTGATGAAATATATCGTTCGGTTATAACGGCTGGCACGCATAAAGCCAGTAGCATTCGTGTTGCAGAGGCTTCAAAAGTCATTGAAAATACCCAACGTGATCTAAATATTGCACTTATTAATGAATTGGCAATTATTTTTAATAAGCTGGGCATAGATACATTGGAAGTATTAGAAGCGGCTGGTACAAAATGGAATTTCCTACCTTTTCGCCCAGGTCTTGTTGGCGGACACTGTATCAGTGTTGACCCATATTATCTTACTCAAAAAGCGGAAAGTATCGGTTACCACCCAGATATTATCTTAGCCGGTAGACG
>JAADGZ010000285.1 GCA_013152045.1 Gammaproteobacteria bacterium | reverse complement strand
CAGTAGCGGCATACCCGCCTCTTCTGGCGTTTTGCTGCCCTTACGCGTATTGCAACGTTTGCAGGCCGTCACCACATTAAGCCAGTGGTTTTTTCCTCCCCGGGAAATGGGTTTAACATGATCGCGGGTCAACAAAGAAACCCTGGAACTCTTGCCGCAATAAAGACAAAGATGATGATCCCGGCGAAACAGTTCGAGATTATTCAGAGGCGGTGCCAGATGGCGAAGGCCGCGGCGATTTTCACCTTTAACCGCAATAATAGAATTAATTTCAATAATGCTGACTTCACCGGTCAGGCGACTGCCCCCGCCATGCAGGGAAAACTTGTATTCCCCCGCGGTCCAGGCCACCCGCTCACTAACATACAGGCAAACCGCTTCCTGCCAGGGAATCCAATTTATAGGCTGTCCGGTTACATCCAGTCTCAATATCAAAGGCAAGTTCATGCTGTTCTCACATTCGTGGTTCAAGCGTAACTGCTAAGGGTATTTAACCTTTTATTGTTATACGCGGAAAAAAGTGCTTCCGCTATCTCCATATTTTTCTATTTATAACGCGATTTTCCTATTAAAACAAATGCCTGTGAAAGGACAGTGACATGCGGAACAAACAAAGCTGACAATACGTGTCTGGTTTAGACCAGCAACCTTTTGACCGGCCCGAAACTGCGCCGGTGAATATGGGTCACGCCCAGCTCGTTTAACGCGGCAATATGCATTTTAGTCGGATAGCCCTTGTGCTGAGCCAAACCGTAACCTGGATAGCACAAGTCCAGCTCGACCATTTCCTGATCCCGCGCCACCTTGGCAATGATCGAAGCGGCGCTAATCACTTCCACCGTGGCATCACCCTTGATGATCGCCTCAGCCGGACAGGCCAGCTGCGGGCAACGATTACCGTCAATCAACGCCCGGTGAGGAAGCGGGTGTAGTTGTTCCACTGCCCGTTTCATCGCCAACAGGCTGGCCTGAAGAATATTGATATCATCAATTTCCTCCACTTCGGCCCGCCCCAGCGCCCAGGCCAAGGCCTTTTCGCGAATTTCAAGTGCCAGCCGTTCGCGTTTTTTTTCACTAATTTTTTTCGAATCCACCAGCCCTGCAATCGGCCGCGTCGGATCCAGAATTACCGCCGCCGCCACCACCGGTCCAGCCAACGGACCACGTCCAACCTCATCCACCCCGGCAACCCGTTCATTTATGTTAAAAATCTTCACACTAACCTCTTATAATGTAAGCAAGTGCAAAAGCTTAGCGCAAAATGTTCGCTATCCCAAACTCATTGCTGATCTCATCTTGTACAGTCGTCTTATATCATTGATTTATCAGTGTCAGAATGAGAAAATCCGATTTCCTTTCATCACCCGGAAAACAACCCGGAAATACGCCACTCAAACATGACAAAACTCAGAACCGCCGTAATCGGTGTCGGCTACCTGGGCAAGTTTCACGCCCAGAAATACGCCTCATTGGATGCTTCACAACTCGTCGCAGTCTGTGACACTAACCAGGAGGTCGCCAAAGGTATTGCCGAAGAACATGGCATCGAGGTATACCATGATTATCATGATCTGGCGGGTAAAGTCGATGCCGTCAGTATCGTAGTCCCCACCCAAAAGCATTATGAGGTGGCCAGTTTTTTTCTGCAGAACAATATCCATGTGCTGCTGGAAAAGCCCATTACCTCTACCGTAGAGGAAGCAAGCAAACTGGTGGCGCTGGCCGAAGCTAATAATCTGATTTTCCAAATCGGCCACCTGGAGCGTTTTAACCCTGCCATCATGGCGCTGGAAGGTATTCTAAAACAGCCGCTGTTCATCGAATCACACCGGATTGCGCCCTTCAACCCACGCGGCGCCGATGTCAACGTGGTGCTGGATCTCATGATTCACGACATCGACATTATTCTCGATTTTGTTTCCTCTCCGGTTAAGCATATCAGCACCAATGGCGTGCAGGTTCTGTCACAAGATATCGACATCGCCAACGCCCGCATCGAATTTGAAAATGGTTGTGTCGCCAATGTCACCTCCAGTCGGGTCAGCGTAAAGAGCGAGCGCAAAATGCGCCTGTTCCAGCAGGATGCCTACATCTCCATCGACTTTCAGGACAAAAAACTGGCCGTGTATCGCAAAGGCAGCGGTGAGATGTTTCCAGGGATTTCCGATGTTAACAGTGAGGAATGCACTTTTGAGCAGGGCGATGCCCTGTTAAGCGAAATCAGCTCCTTCCTCGACTGCATCAGCAACAACAAAGAACCGGTTGTCAGTGGCCAAGCCGGTCTACGCGCACTGGAAACCGCCATCGAAATTACCCGGCTACTTAATCAGCAATAAACCGGGCAACCGCTCAAGCAAACCAACGTACTAACGAGGCATTCAGAATTATGATCCCAATGGTCGATCTCAAGGGTCAGTATCAAACACTTAAGGATGAAATCCAGACAGCCCTGGGCGAAACCTTTGATAATTCCCATTTTATTCTTGGCCCCAATGTGCAGGCCTTTGAAAAAGAAGCGGCTGATTATCTCGGCGTCAAACATGCTGTAAGCTGCGCTTCCGGCACCGATGCCCTGCACCTGGCCCTGCTTGCAGCCGGTATCAGCAAGGGTGATGAAGTGATCACCACCGCCTTTACGTTTATCGCTACCGCTGAAGCCATCGACTATGTCGGCGCTACACCGGTGTTTGTCGATATCGAAGCGGACACCTTTAATATTGATCCGACAAAAATTGAAGCCGCGATTACCGATAAAACCACAGCCATTATCCCGGTACACCTGTTCGGCCAGCCTGCCGACATGGATGCGATCATGGCCATTGCCAAAAAACACGGACTCAAGGTAGTTGAAGACTGTGCCCAATCTTTTGGCGCCGCTATCAATGGCCAGATGACCGGCGGTATCGGTATCGCTGGTTGCCACAGTTTCTTTCCCAGCAAAAATCTCGGCTGCTACGGCGATGGCGGTATGGTCACTACCAACGATGACGAGGTTGCCGCACAGTTAAGAATACTGCGCAACCACGGCAGCAGTGAACGTTATCATCACGACATCATCGGCTATAACAGCCGACTTGATGAAATACAGGCGGTCATCCTACGCATTAAACTCAAGCGTATGAAAGGCTACAACGAAGGTCGCCGCCGCGCTGCACACCAGTACAGTAGTCTATTAAAAGATCTCGTCAGCCCGCCGCATGAAGACGGTAAAGGTGAGCATATTTATCATCAGTACACTCTGCTCAGCGACAAACGTGATGCGATTATGCAAAAACTGCTTGATGCACAGATTGGCTGTGCCATTTATTACCCTATCCCCCTGCACAAGCAGAAAGTCTTTGCCGAACTCTGCGCGGATCTCAGCCTGCCGGTGACCGAGGATGTGATAAAGCATT
>JAADGZ010000172.1 GCA_013152045.1 Gammaproteobacteria bacterium | reverse complement strand
ATATTCTTTATCCATGGCTTTTAAAACATCAATTAATATTCCTTTGTTGGCACTCTCACTATATATGGGGAGCCGTGCAACACTAATACGATAATCTTTGGCGAAAAGATTAATCGAGTAACTTAATGCTAAAGCAGTCAAAAATATAGATATATAGCGTAACATAACATTGTTTCAATCCTGCTTGGCTAAAGTAAGTGTTCCGAATTCCTGTTCAGTCAAAACTGCTCACCCTGAGTAAAGCTGAAGGACTCACCACGAATGTAAAGCGTTTCTGGTTCCCACACTCCCGCGTGGGAACCAGATAAATTGGCGTTTCTTAACTAAATTTACTGTGGATAAGCCATTAAATTTAGTATCCAACAAATATAGCGACCAAGAATATGATTTCATTACTTATTCTGTTCGATCACCCAGATGGCGGCTTCAAGCCGGTTGCGCAGCTTGAGTTTACGTAGCAGGTGTTTGACATGCACCTTGACCGTGCTTTCGACGATCTCCAGTTCACGGGCGATCAGTTTGTTGCTCATGCCTTTTGCAATCAGGCCGAGGATCTCTTTTTCCCGCTCGGTCAGATTGACGGTTTCGCGCGATTCTTCATGTAGTCCACGAACGACCAGTTCGGAGACCTTGTCGCTGAGTATGATTTGTCCATTGACGACCTGGTGCAGTCGCGCCAGCATGTCTTCCGGTTCCATGTCTTTGAGCAGGTAGCCATCAGCACCAGCACGCAGAGTGGCGACGACATCTTTTTCATTATCTGAGACGGTGAGAATGACGACGCGGCTGTCCAGTTCGGTCGCCTTGAGGGCTTTCAGCGTTTGCAGGCCGTCCATTTCGTCCATGTTCAAATCCAGCAGGATGATGTCGGGCTTTAATAACAATGCAAGCTTCAAGCCTTCGCTGCCGTTAGAGGCTTCGGCGATAACCTGGAAAGATTCATCCATGCTGACCAGGTCGTTTATGCCGCGCCGTAATAAGGGGTGATCATCGATAATCAAAATAGAATGTATAGTCTGTTTACTCATGATTAAAATTAACCGGTTTGATTGGGTTGCTCGGGCTAAAGACCAGTTTGACCAGGGTTCCACCGCTGGAACGGGTTTCTATGCTTAAATGGCCATGTATACTCTTGCTGCGTTCATTCATAATCGTTAATCCATAATGATGTGACTGCGACTGGCGTTGATCTATACCAATACCGTCATCTTCAATATGGATCTGAATGTCGCCATCCTGATTATATTTCAATAATACCTGTGCATCTTGTGCATGGGCGTGATGAATAATATTGGACAGGGCTTCGCGAATTAATTGCAGGACATGGATTTCCTGCTTAGATTAAAATAAGCTAGACGGTTGTCGCAGTGAATATGCGTGTCGCTACGTTCATTGAATTCTTCTACGGTTTTGTATAAAGCCTCATTAAAGGTTTCGCCATCGATTTTAAGGCGGAAGGTGGTCAATAATTCGCGTAACTCACGATAGGCGCTGTTCAGACCCAGGCGTAGTTCGGTGATGATGTTTTCTGTTGTCGATTCATTTTCCGGTTTTTTCAGTTCGGCCTGTAATCGACTGACTTGAATTTTCATAAAAGTCAGCGACTGGGCGAGTGAATCATGTAGCTCGCGGGCAATCACGCTGCGTTCTTCCATTAGTTCAAAACGCTGGTTTTCAGCCGCCTGTTGCAAGCTGTTGATAGTAATGCCGATGTGGCCGGCAATGGTTTCCAGTAACTGTATTTGCCACCCCTCAACCATTTTTCCAGAATGGGGGGCCATTAATAATACGCCATACTTCTGATTTTTATCCTGGATCGGAATGCTAATAATTTGTTGCTCAGTACCAAGTTCCATCAGTTGAATACCGTCACTCTGCAGGCAACGGCTGCAGCCTTCTTTTTCACATAATTGTTTACTGCATATTTCTCTGTCCAGAGTCGAGGCCAACATGGCCGCTGTTTCGCTATCCTGATGGCTAAGACAAATAGCGCCGCACTGCATATCGGCTAGTTTCTCAATATCCTGCAACAATTCGGGATAAATCTCATAGGGTGATGAGGCAAGATTTAAACGTTTGACCGTGTTGTAAAGCAGTTCGAGTGAGCAGTTACTGCGTTTGAGATCCATGGTTTTTTGTTGTACGCGATCTTCCAGCTCAGTATAAATGTGGGAAAGATCTTCAGCCATGCTGTTAAAGGCCAGGCCCAGTTGTCCGAGTTCGTCCTTGCCGGTGTATAGGGTGCGAAAGGAAAAGTCCCGTTGGCGGGCACGTTCGGCACCAATGAGTAATTGCTGCAGAGGTAGACGGATGCGTTGGTTGACCAGGATAAGACCGGTTAGTGCCAGAAGAACCGTCAGCAGCAGAGTAAAAAACTGGTAAATGCGAAGATTGTGGACATTAGTTTCCGCATCTTCTTCCAGCAGCGATACCAGATAATCAATATTATTCACGAAACCGCCAACATTAGCAAAATACTGGGCGCGCAGATTAGTAACCGCATCCTGGCTAATTGAAAAGTTCTGTCCCTGGTTGGCATCGGGTAGAAAAACGGATATGCCATCCAGATAAATATCGAGCAGGGGGCGTATTTCCTCTCGCCACTGGAACTCGATGCGATCGTAGGCCTGGCGTAGGGGTTGCTGCTTATCTTTGGGGAGTACCGCGATCAGTTCAGGACTATGCAAATGTTGCTCAAATTCTTCAACCAGTGCATAGGTTTTTTTCCATTGTTCCTTAAGATCGACCGCATCATAAACAAGGCTGCTGGCAATTCGGTAGGAACGCATGCGCAGAGCGCCAGACTCATTAATAGCCGTGGCCTCGCCCTCCATGGTATCGGCAATGAACAGGGATACGGCCATGCTGGAGAAAGCCAGCAGGGTGATGGTAGCCATCACGGTACCCAGATTAAACAACAGTGAATGACGAATGCGTAAGGGCATGGGCATATTGTATCTGTCCGTGGCGCATTCTAAAAGAAGATCCTTCGGCGACAGGTGAGCCACGGATGTTTGTTTGAATACTAATTTGTTTGACCGCTTCGTGTCTGCTTCGGGCTGAGATATTTATTTGGATGGAGCTAGAAATGTCTATTTACCAAAAAAAAGCCAGGAAGGGGGGCTTCCTGGCCGGGTTTGTTGCAGATATGACTATGATGCAAATTAATTTAATCAGTCATATTTTCAGCTAAACCATTCTCCGCATCGGAGGCATGGTCATAACGATCGTGGCGACTGATATTCGTGCCTTGTTCTGGATTCAGGAACAGGCGTTGGGCTTTGCCGTGATGAGCGCTAAAGTCGAACATATTCTCCAGTGAACCTGCCTTGGCGTCGAAGGAATCGTCACCAATGCGTCCCAGTTTCCAGTTATCCTCGATAAAACGCAGAATAGACGTCTGGTCGGTAATGCTGTGATCAACATAGTTAACCTTCGCCCAGGGAGAAATGACCAGCAACGGTTGGCGTGGGCCGTAGCCGCAACGATCCATGTAAGTACCATCGGCAGTTACATCGCCGCAACTGCCGTTAGTAATCGCGTCATTTTCAGAATCGCTGGAGTGGTTGATGATCGGCGGCATAACATGGTCGTACCAGCCATCAGAATCATCATAGGCAATAATGACTGCAGTGTTACGCCAATACGTTGTCCGTTGCAACCGGTTGATAGTCTTGACAATGAATTGCTGCTCATCAAGCGGATCAGAATAACCAGCATGGCCATCCTCGGCTTTGGCGGCCTTCAAAAAGCTTACTGCTGGCAGATTGTGGGCATCTACTGCAGACCAGAAATCGGTCAGATCATATTGGTGATTGGCTTGATCATTGTAACCAATTTTAGCCACCGAGCTTGGCGGAAGGTGATGTGGGTTTGATGTCGATTTGTAGTATTGGAAGGAAGCATGATGCGGGCTGTAAGAAGTAATCATAGCACCGCCGATATTGGCCTGCTTCTGACCACAGATTGCTTTGCCATTTTTCATTGCAGTCGGTTTAAAGCCACCTTGGAACCAGCCCCAGGTAACGCCCTTGGCATTGAGCAGGTTGCCAACGTTCTTGTTGTCAGTCATTGATACGGTCGGGTATTTGCTGCTTGAACAATCATCAAACGTGGGATTAGGATCATTGATCACCGTGCCAACACCATTTGCGTCTACGTTTACCGCACCATAGGTGTCTGTCGCAGGCTTAGTCGATATTGCACCATGAGTCTGGCCTGAAATAAGATTAAGCGCACCGGGTGTTGAGGGGCCAAAGGTTGTCGAGAAAGAGTTATCACTCATAGCAAAGTTTTGCGCATAGTTCCAGAGAGCGGTAACCGTATTGCCATCGTAATAGTCCATAACCAGATTTTGTTTGCTGATGTCTGGAGGTGAACAGGACTCGCGGTTGGTGTTTTCTATGAATTTATCCATAAGTCCACCATTTATCGCTAGCTGTTCGGCCGTGTAGTTATGGTTCTGATCACAGGTCAAAGCTTCGTTGCGAGTTAAGCGCTGAGGATTAGCTTTGTTAGGGTTGTGCTGAAGTAAAGTTTCATTGAAACCGTTAATCGCAGGAGTACCTGGCCGGGCAATAAAAACAGGTTCGCCGGAAGGGTTAAGAGCTTTAGGGTAGGTGCCAAAGTAATGATCAAAGGAAACATTTTCCTGGAAAATGATGATCACATGTTTGATCGGCGTGCTTGTGATAGTCGAACTATCTGAATTTTGGGTATGAGCATAAGCGGGCAGTGCCACTAAT